>JAZFTL010000066.1:0-4509 GCA_036446675.1 Thermoanaerobaculia bacterium | reverse complement strand
GGGCCGAGAGTTATTCTTTGCTTTGCCGGGTGAGGTCACGGACGGGCATTGCTTTGTGGACTCGGCACTCAAGAATGATGCCGCAGCTGCGGTAATTCATCAGCCCACCACATTTCCAGTAGATGCTGCCGTGGTTGAAGTAGACAATACCCTCGACGCACTGCACAACTTGACTCGAGCCATTCGGTTGACGACTCCCCAGAATCTAATTGCGATTACTGGATCAGTTGGAAAGAGCACTACGAAAGAGCTCTTGACGGCGATGCTTGGAAGGCGCTTTCGGGTAGCTGCTAGCCCGGGAAATCTCAATAACCTCTACGGTTTCCCGTTAGCCCTGATGAGCATTGATCAGGATACCGAATGGATGGTGGCGGAGATGGGAATGTCCTCTCCAGGTGAGCTAGGCGAGGTGAGCCGGCTTGGCCGGCCTGACGTGGCCCTCTTTGGTAACGTCCGGGAGGTGCACTTGGAGTTCTTTGGATCTTTGCGTGCAATTGCTGACGCCAAGGCCGAGTTGCTTCTGGGACTGAATCCAGAGGGGCTGATCGTAGCTAACGCGGATGATGTCGAGATCCGCCGCTTTCTGCGGTCTCGCCGGGAGCAGGTGATTTGGTATGGAATCGAGCAGCCCGCTGAGTACACGGCGACGGAAATTCAGGCGCTGCCGAACGCGAGGTGTGGCTACAGGATGCGACTACATCACGGCTCGGAGTCCTCCGCTACGATCGATCTTCCGCTCTACGGACGCTACAACGTGAGCAACTGTCTCGCAGCAGCGACGTGTGCTCACACTCTGGGTGTTTCTTTCGAGGAAATCGGCAGAGGAATCGAAGCAGTTCGTGAGCTGCCCGGCAGAGGAGTTGTGCATAAGCTGGTTGGCGGAGCCACGCTGATCGACGACACCTACAACTCGAGTCCTTCGGCGCTCGCTGCAGCGTTGGAGAGTGCCGCGGCGCTTTCGGCTCCCCGTTGCTGGGTGGTTTTGGGCGATATGTTGGAACTGGGCGAACGCGCCCAGTCTCTCCACTATGAAGCCGGAAGGCTTGCAACGGAACTAGGGTTTTCTCCCTTTGCGGGAGTCGGTGAGTTGGCGCAGGAGTCGGTGCAAGCCTGCATCGATCGGGGACTTGAAGCGGTGTGGTTCGCTACGGCCGCAGATGCCGCTGCCGCAGTCCCCGAGTGGGTCCAACCAGGAGATGTTGTACTCATCAAGGGATCCCGCGGGGTCGGGCTCGAAGTCGTGGCCAGAGCAATTTTGAAGTCGGGAGGGCAAGTGTAATGCTGTATCATCTACTGGTCCCTTTAAGCAAAGACTTCGCAATTCTCAATGTCTTTTCCTACATTACCTTTCGGGCTGCGGGCGCTGCCCTTACCGCGGTTCTACTCAGCCTTGTTCTGGGTCCGCGATTCATCCGTCTCCTGAATCGCTTGTCGGTAGGCCAAGCGATTCGCGACGTCGGCCCCCAGTCCCACCACGTCAAGGCGGGTACTCCGACAATGGGGGGACTCCTCATACTATTCGCGGTACTCACTTCCACCTTTTTATGGACGAATCTCGCCAATCCGTACGTCTGGCTTGCCGTTCTGGTGACGACAGGATTTGGCGGGATTGGATTCGCCGATGACTACATAAAGGTTAGAAAAAATCGAAACCTGGGTCTGACAGCGAAGGTGAAACTTGCTCTTCAGATACTGGTGGGTGTGCTGGCGAGTTGGGCGATCTTTTCGTTACCTGAGGCCTTTCCATTCGAGCCGACTGTGGCGCTTCCCTTCTTCAAGCGAGCTATCTTCTCCATGGGACTTTTTTACGTTCCCTTTGTTGTATTGGTGTTGGTCGCATCATCGAACACGGTCAATCTTACGGATGGTCTCGATGGCTTAGCGATCGGTGCCGTGCTGATTGCTGCCGCCACCTATGCGATTTTCACCTATATAGCAGGAAACTCAGTAGTCGCCGGCTATCTTCAGGTGCCTTACGTGAGGGGCGTTGGGGAAGTTACGGTGTTTTGTGCGAGCCTGGTGGGGGCGAGCTTGGGCTTCCTCTGGTTCAACTGCCACCCGGCCCAAGTTTTTATGGGCGATGTTGGTTCGCTTGCCGTTGGCGGGGCGATCGGCATCGTCGCGGTGGTCTCGAAACAGGAAATCCTTCTCGTGTTGGTTGGGGGACTCTTTGTCATTGAAGGGCTGTCGGTCATCGCGCAGGTCATATCATTCAAGGTGACGGGCCGCCGCGTGCTGAGAATGGCGCCGTTACATCATCATTTTGAACTCTCCGGTTGGGCGGAGCCGAAGATCATCGTGCGATTTTGGATCTTGGCGATCTTCTTTGCACTCCTCAGTCTTTCTACCCTAAAGCTGAGATGAGTGAATTCTGGAATGGAACGAACTGGAAAAGGGCTGCTGTCTATGGCCTGGGGGTCTCAGGGCTGGCTGCCTCTCGTTTGTTGCGGTCCAGAGGAGTAGAGGTAGTGGGAATCGATCGACGCAGCAAGCAGGAGCTCGAGCTGGACGAACTCGCACTTGACACCGGTATGGACTGGATACTGGGCGCCGAGCCGCAGGACATGCCGGAAGCCGTCGATGGTCTCGTGGTGAGCCCCGGCATCGATAGCCGGGATCTGCTGGTCTCTCTAGCGCGCCGGCAAGAGGTGCCGGTAGTGAGCGAAATAGAGCTGGCGGCCCCCCTGTTGAACGGCCCGGTGGTGGGAATTACTGGAAGCAACGGCAAGAGCACTACGTCTGCTCTGACCGGAAGGCTATTGAGCACTTCGGGTTTTGAGGTCGAGGTATGCGGCAACTTCGGGGTTCCTCTGTCAGCTCGAGTCGATGGTGAGGCGGAGAGAGTGTTTGTAGTCGAACTTTCCAGCTTTCAACTCGAGTACACAGAGAATTTGCGGCCCCGGGTCGCGGCTGTCTTGAATCTGACCGCAGACCATCTCGACCGACACTCTGATCTCGCTTCGTACGCTGCGATCAAAGAGTCGATATTCTCAAACCAGGCAGCTGAAGATGTCGCTGTCCTGAACGCCGATGATCCGATCGTTGCGGCGATGGCAGTCAAGGCCCGTCGTCGATTTTTCTCGAGGAAGAAGCGAGTTGAAGACGGCTGTTACTTGGAAGGCGGAAGAATCATCGAGACGACTCCCGAGGGCTCCAGGAAGACTCTGTTCCACCGGGATGAACTTGCCCTCCGCGGAGTCCATAACTTGGAGAACGCTATGGTCTCCGCCCTCATCGCCAGTTCTCTAGGTGCCGAATCAAGCCTCTGGTCAAAGGAATTGGCTTCTTTCAAGGGATTGCCTCACCGCTTGGAGGAGATAGCAAGAATCAACGGCGTGACCTGGTTCGATGACTCGAAGGGGACGAATATTGGAGCCACCTCGATGTCCCTCGAGGGTTTTGATGATGCCACTGTACACCTCATCCTCGGAGGGAGGAGCAAGGGCGGCAAGTTCGGTGATCTAAGAGGAGTGGTCGAACAAAAGGTGCGCAAGGCCTATCTCATAGGTGAATCTGCCGACGAATTACATCGGGAACTCGCGGGGTCGGTGGATGTGATCATCTCTGGATCGCTCGAAAACGCGATCGCGGCCGCCCACGCCGGCGCGCGCCGAGGCGAAGTGGTCTTGCTGTCGCCGGCGTGTTCCAGTTTCGACCAGTATTCGAGTTATGAGGAGAGAGGTCGGCAATTTCAAGGAATTGTCGCGAGCCTTGAAGGGAGGATCAGTGGCTAAGAAGCTGGTGCACGACAAGATTCTCTTCACGGCCTTTTTCGTATTGGTGGCTGTCGGTCTAACAATGGTGTATTCGGCGAGTGCTGCTCTGGCGCGTGCCGGGAACCAGGGTCCGAACTCATTCCTCATTAAACAGAGTCTTGCAGCCGGAGTTGGGGCCCTATCGATGTTCATGATGATGCATCTGGATTATCGGCTGCTCCGAAGACCCGGAGTGGTCAACGGTCTCCTTGGTGGTGTGATCGGGTTGTTGGTGTTTGTCCTGTTTGGACCGGAACTCAATAACACCCATCGCTGGTTCTTTGTGGGTGGAATCTCGGTCCAGCCGGCCGAGTTGGCGAAGCTGGCCCTCATTCCGTTCGTGGCATATCAGATTGAGCGCCAACAGCGACGGGTTCGGCAACGCGAGCTCTTGATTCCCTGTGGTTTAGCGGTTGGGATTATGGCTGCGCTGATTCTCTTACAGCCGGATCTGGGAACTGCCCTCCTGCTGGGAGCTACGGTGTTTATGCTGCTCTTTCTGGCGGGGTTGCGTTGGAAGTACATCGTTGGCGCTACGCTTGCGGCCCTTCCTGCCCTATACCTTCTCATCGGAACGGTCCCCTATCGACGGGCGAGGCTTCTAGCGTTTTTGGATCCGGAAAAGGACCCGCTGGGGTCCGGGTATCAGGCGCATCAGTCTTTGATAGCTGTGGGGTCCGGCGGAGTGTGGGGTTTGGGATTGGGTGAGAGCCTCCAGAAGTTACACTTTCTCCCACATCCCCATTCAGATTTC
>JAZFTL010000065.1:0-11102 GCA_036446675.1 Thermoanaerobaculia bacterium | reverse complement strand
CATCGAGAAAGCGCGATCATGCTTTGAGCGCGCCGCCGAGATAGATCCGGAATATGCCTTGCCCTATGCCGGGCTCGGTCAGCTCCACACGATGCGCTACATTGCCTCGACCGATCCGCGCGATCTGGAAGATGGAATCAGTCAGCTTCAAAAGGCGATCGAACTCGATCCGGGCCTCGTCGAGCCCTACCTTTGGCTGACCTACGCCTATGCTCGGCAGGCCAAGTACGAAGAGGCCTTGTCGACGGGTAGACATGCGGTGAAGTGTGAGCCCGATAATCCGAATAGTTGCTACTTCGTAGCGGTGGCGATCTGGCTGCGGTGGGGATTGGATGGAGTTGTGGATGATCTTCGGGAAGCCGAAGAGATGCTGAGAAATACGAATCGGCTGGCACCCCGCTATCAGGCGGGATTTCAAGTTCTCGGCGACATCTACCTGAGAAGCGGGCGCTACGCCGATGCCCGTCGAACCCTGCTACAGGCAGCTGAGATAGAGGAGTCTGGAGACTTTGAACTGGCGAAGTTTGTCGGAGCGATCACCCTCTTGGGAAGACTCGCTGCGCGTCAGGGTGATCTTGCCGGAGCCTTGGACTACTATCACCGCTCAGAAGAGATTTCAGGAGCAACTGAGCACGTCTACTCCCCTGCCAATCGAGCTCTGGTGTGCTGTGGCCGAGCCGAGGTGTTGTTGCGGCAGAAGAAGTCGGACGAGGCTCTGCCGCTGTTTCGCCGAGCGACGGAGATCGCTACCGAGAACAGCCGTTCATTGGGGATTGGCTGGATGCAGCTGCGCGCCAAAATCGGCACGGCTCGTTGCTTTCGTCAGATCGGCATGCATCGCGAGGAGAAGAGCGCCTTTGAAGCGGCAGAGAAGCTATTCCGGGAACAGAAGAATTTTGATTTCAGCGGGATCTGGGAAGGCGGAAATGGGGCGATCCACTATGAGTTTGCGGTGGTCCACGCCCAAGCCAATCGCGCCGAGGAGGCGGAAAAATCGATTCGCTCCGCTTGGGCCGCGGGTTGGAGAGAGTTTCCCCGAATGGAGCACGAACCCGAGCTGTCGCGGCTGCGCAAGGCGCTCCCATTCCGGAGCGCCGTGACCGATCTGAAGAACCGTGACTCCGGACCGCTGTCCAACTAAAGCGCCCGGACATCAGGCGCGATTACCTAATCAGGTCCGCTCCACAAGCCTGAAGCGGGGTGTATACTAGCGCCTAGCTACTTCGAAAAGGGCACACCTAGTGAAAGCTGGTGCCGCAAAGCCACGGGTCCTCGCCTCTACTACGCGACCTATCGATCGCAAAGGACGCAAGACCGCCGGGCCGCCGAAGAACGGGAAGGCTTGCCCGATAGGTGGGCAACGAGGGAATCGTGAGGAGTAAGTCCGTCTAATTACTTGTGGTATGACTCTAAGAGGAGATCGAAATGAGTAATGACAGAATTTTTCGCCGACTAGCTTTACTTGCTCTGACGGTTGCGAGCATATCGCTTTTTGCGGCGTGTAAGCCGCGCGTAACGAAGTGCCCGGATTGCCCGCCCCCTCCAGCTCCGCGGGCACCGATGTCGCACGCCAACATCAAATACCTTGGTGTTTCCGATGCATGCGCCGCAGCTACCGCGTGTGTCGATGTCCCGGACACGATTTCGCTCTGGAAAGCGAACGGTCAGAATGGTGGAAAGCCGAAGAAGGCGCGTTGGTGGGTCGACAATTCTCAAAAGAAACAGTATTACTGGGAAATCACCTACAAGGGGGCTGGAGACGACCTTCTCGGACCGGTTTCTCCGATCGGCTGTACGGGTCCGCAAAACACCAGGAGTGGCTCAACCAATCAAGATCCAAATCAAGATTCTGTTTGGGAATACCAGGTAACCGTGTGGAGCTGCAAAGACGGCGACAAGGATCCGGACGGTTGTCTGTGTAAGACCGATCCGAGGATCGCGATTCATAGGTAAGAGTGCACGAATCAAGATTTCCCCTAGTCGATTACGGGGCAGTCAGTGCGACAAATTCCGGGTCGCCCCGGAGGAAGGAGAATTCGTCTTCGCTACGGATCAGCTGGACCGATACGCCTAGCTCTATCGCGATCCGAATCGCTTTTAGAGCCGCGCCGCGCTCGCGACAAAGTGCGTGAATGATGGCCTGATCGTGTACCGTCTGAGCGGTCTTGGGAAGTTCTGCCTTAAGCAGAGCGGCTAATTTAAGCGCTGCGGTACAGTCACCTGCCTTGGCGGTATAGAACGCCCGATCCAGCCGGAGGTCTAGACTCTTCGGATTGTCCAGAAGTGCCTCTTCCACGATTTTGAGTGCCGTTCGATACTCCACCTGGGCGTCTTCGAGCCTTTTCTGCCGCAGATATAGATCGGCCAAATTTCCGCGTGTGAGGGAATCCTTCGGGTCGAGCCCCACTGCCTTCCGGTAGAACTTCTCAGCCTCCTCCAATCGATTCTCAAAGAAATAAGCGGTGCCGATGTTGGCTGCTAGCCAGGCGTCATCTACAGGCCCGGTAAGTTGCTCAAAAGCTGTGATCGCCTTTTTGAATTCACCCTCTCGAATCCTTACCGCCGCCAGATTCCAAAGCGGCCAGGCCAGGCCTTTCGGCGCGAGCTTCTCGGCTTGTTCGAACGCCTCGCGCGCCTCCGTATAGCGAGCCATCTTCACTAAGAAACCGCCCAGGGAGTTCCAGTGATACCAATGATCCGGTCGCAACATAGTGGCAGCACGTAGAGCCTCCTCGGCGGCTTCCAGGTCGCCCGCCTGCTCGTAGCTGAAGGCCAACTCACCCTGCGCCTCGTCCGGCTTGGGATGTCTGGCGAGTACTTGGCGTAGCTCAGCGATCGATTGCCCTAAGCGGCCGGTCGATCGGTAGACGCGCGCCAGGGCCACCTGTGCGGCTGGCAGGTCTGGATCCAGTGCGGCGGCTCGCTCGGCCTCTGTTTCCGCCTCGGTGAGCAGGTCGCCGTTTTTCTCGCGCTGATAGATTCTCCACAGTGCCTCGCTCAGGCCGACGTGGGCTAGGGCGAATTCCGAATCTAGGCTGATCGCTTTCCGAAAGACCTCTGCTGCCATGTCGGGGCCTCTCGGTCTGTCAACGGCGCCGAGAAACTGCTGCCCCTGCAGATAATAGTCGTAGGCCCGAAATGATGCCGAAGGGTCGCGCGCTAGCCGGCGGCGTTCTCTAAACGACAGAGGGATATCGAGGATCTTAGTCAGCGCTTTCCCGAGTTCCTTTTGGAGAGCAAAGAGTTCCTTTGAATCGCGATGAAACTCTTCCGCCCAGAGAACGGTGCCCCGACTGGAATCGGTTAAGCGAACACTGACTTTGAGCTCAGCATTCTCCCGTTGCACCTCTCCCTCGAGGAGAAGACCGACCCCTAGCTTCTTTCCTAGCTGCGATGCACTCAAGTTGCTACCTCGATAGCTCCACGCCTCGCCGCGGCCAGTGACCTGGAGACCTGCCAGCTCGCTCAACTGACCAATCAGATACAGGGCGATCCCCTCACTGATGTGGTCCTGCGAGGGCAGGCCGGTTAGATTGGCGAAGGGCAGCACGGCGATCGTGTCATAGCGGGTAGTCGACGGCTGCGATCTGAGGAAGAACAGAGCAGCCAGAATGAGACCGATGACAAGGGCTCCCGCCACTGCTAGTTGCAGCAGCCGATCCGGTCGGCTTTTCGACTTCGCCGCAGAAAGATCTGCACTACCCACTTGGCCAGACGCCACCTCCTGCCGCAGCTCTTCGAACTCGTCCCGCAGACCCTGCACCAACTCCTGCCCCATACCCACTTCTTGCCGCAAATTCTCCAGCTCCTCTCTCACCTGCTGCGCCGTCTGATACCGCTTGGCGGGCTCTTTTTCGAGGCAGCGGCGGATGATCCGCCCCAGATGCTCTGGAAGATCATCCCGGAGTTCGCTCACCGGGATAGGCCGGTCGCGCAGAATCGCCGCAACAATGTGGGTCGGAGTCTCTCCCCCGAATGGCCGCTGACCAGTTGCCATCTCATAGAGCATCACTCCGAGCGAAAAGAGGTCGGTGCGATGATCGACAACCTGGCCGGTCACCTGTTCCGGTGACATGTAGGGAAGAGTTCCCACAATCGCTCCCTGGGAGGTCACCACCGATAGGGTCGTGTCCTGAGAGCTATCGCCCGGCATCTTGGAGCGGAGCTTGGCCAGGCCAAAGTCGAGAATCCGCAACCTCCCGCTCGCATCGACCATCACGTTGGCGGGTTTCAAATCGCGGTGAATGATCCCGTGCTCGTGCGCCGCCTGCAGACCTTCGGCCAAAGGAATCGCTCGCTCGAGCAGCTCCTTGATGTCTAAGCCGCCTGCTGGAATGAGTCGACCCAAAGGTATCCCTCTGACCAGCTCCATGGTCAGAAAATGGGTCTCACCATCCTCTTCGAACGTATAGAGTGTGACGACATTGGGATGACTCAGGGCGGCCACCGACTGCGCCTCCCGCTTGAAGCGCTTCAGAGCTCGAGGCTTTTCTGCCAGCTCCGGGAGTAAAACCTTAAGGGCTACTTTCCTTTGCAGCTCAGGATCTTCCGCCTCGTAGACAGTTCCCATTCCCCCCTGTCCCAGCCGCCCAAGTATCTTGTAGCGACCAACCGAGCGTCCCACTCTTTGGTCAGGGGCCCGGTGCACCGACTCTGATCCGATTTCGGTAACAGAACGATCATCGACTGGGGTCACAGCGGTGACGAAGTCGTCTTTCTCGGCTCGCTCCTCTGTGCCTGGCTCAGGAGAGTCGAAGCTGTGTGGAGCTTTGTCGTCCACCAGGGCGCCATTCGAAGAGCCCTTCGCCACGCAGTCGGGGCAGAGTTCACCGGCCCACGAGGCCTCCTGGAGAGGCTTTCCACAGCCGGGACAGTTTTCTGGCTGACTCATCTCCGTGCGCTTCCTCAGCAATCATGTCGGGATAGTCGGATAGTTTACCATCGCCGGCCGAATCTTCGGTCGAGCCAGGAGTTTCGTAGCTCCGCCGTGATGTGGTGTGGATACGCCGAGCCTGCTTTGATGTTGCGGCCTGGGACGGTGCATGATTCAATGGGCTCCGGGTAGTGCTCTTCGAATGAGGTGATTGATGCCGGAACAGAAGCCAGTTGCAGACCGCTCTGCGGCGGCCTACGCGCGTCGGCACTTGGCGTTCGGGTGGTGGTCTCTGCTGCTGTTCCTGTCGCTGGGATTGGTGCTTGAAACCTTTCATGGGTTAAAGATCGGCTGGTACCTACAGGTGTCGAGTCATATTCGGCGCTTGATGCTGACTCTCGCTCATACCCACGGTACCCTGCTCGCTTTGATCCACCTGGCATTTGCTGTGACCGCGTGCCGCACCGGGCCATCCAACCCGGAGACGGTCGAGAATCGAGACCTGGAAGATTTCCCGGCATGGCGGCGCCGGGCCTCTGCATGCTTGATTGGTGCGAGCGTGTTGTTGCCCGGCGGGTTCTTCTTGGGGGGTTTGTTTATCTATGACGGAGACCCCGGACTCGGAGCACTGTTGGTACCTCTCGGCGGAGTCCTGCTTCTCATTGCGGTCTTTTTGACGGCGCGCGGCGTTTTGTCGGAAGATTTATAGCTACCCAAAGCGCTCGATCGCGTCGTCATGGGGTGTTGTGAGTGAAGCGCAGCCGGTTGGAGTCAGTACGATGCTAATCCACCTAGAAACAGTCGTCGTGGCGGTTCTGCTTGCAGTTGTTCTGGGCTGGATGGTGTTGCTGATTCGCTCGCGCCGTCGACGTCGATTGGTCGCGACTCTTGTCTTGGTTCTGTTGATCGCTGGAACTCAGCTGGCGTTGCGGTTGCGAGTACCGCCGTTGGCTGAGGACGATATTACCTATCGACCGATTTCGGTGCAGTCGGACGGGTATGTCTCGTCGGACACCTGCGAATCGTGTCATCCGAGGGCCTACGCCACGTGGCATGGCTCCTTCCATCGCAAGATGACCCAGGTCGTCTCCGACAATACGGTGATCGGTGACTTCGATGATGTGCAGTTGGAATACCATGGAGAGTCCTACCAGCTTTCGGCCCAAGACGATCGGTTTTGGTTTGCTTCGAAGCCTCTGGTGAGTGTGGCCCAAGTGGAGGACAAATCGGTCCGGCGGCCGATCGTGCTGAGCACCGGTTCGCATCACATGCAGGCCTACTGGTACCCGGCGGGATTGGGGCGGACGCTGGAGTTCTTTCCGTTCATCTATCTAATTCCCGAGCAGCGGTGGGCGCCGCGTGAATCGGTCTTTCTGCAACCTACGACCGCCGTTCACGTGCCGGTGGAAGCTCTGAGCGAGGAGGAGGAATGGCAGAGAAACAGGCAGTGGAACTATTCGTGTCTCCACTGTCATACCACCAACGGGCAACCTCGGCTCGCCGAGCTCGACACCCGAGTAGGCGAGTTCGGTATCGCTTGCGAGTCCTGCCACGGCCCGGCAGAGGAACATGTGATGCAGAACCGTGCTCCGCAGCGACGCTACTTGAAACATCTCGGAATCAGGCGTGAGCAGACGATCGTAAATCCCGACAATCTGAGCGCCGAGCGATCTTCACAGGTGTGCGGCTCGTGCCACGGGGTCACCTATCCGCGCCCGGAAGAGGTCAAGAACCACTTCCGAGGTGGTCGCAGCTACCGTCCAGGTGACGACCTCAACGAGACTCGAGTTATTTGCCAGGATAGTGCTCTTGTGAACACGATGGACGAGTGTCCCGGCGTTGAATCAGAAAATCGCTTTTGGTCTGACGGTATGGTACGGGTATCGGGGCGGGAGTACGGATCGCTGATCAATTCGCCTTGCTACCAAGGTGGAGAGTTCTCCTGCCTGTCGTGCCATTTGATGCATGTAGAGGAGGAGGATCCACGCCCCATAGCCGCATGGGCAAACGACCAGTTGAAAAGCGGAATGGAGGAAAACCGAGCCTGCGTGCAATGTCATTCTAACTTCGAGTCGAACGATGCGCTGATCGCGCATACTCATCACCTGCAGCAATCGAGCGGCAGTAATTGCTACAACTGCCACATGCCGTACACGGCATACGGCCTGCTAAAAGCAACCCGAAGCCACCAGGTCGACAGCCCGACGGTCGCTGCCAGTCTCGAGACCGGCAGGCCGAATGCCTGTAATCAGTGTCACCTCGATAGATCGCTGGGTTGGGCTGCCGAGAATCTGGACGCCTGGTACGGCCAGGAGCAGCCGGAGCTCACCGATGTTCAACGCTCGGTGCCGGCTTCGATCATATGGCTCCTTTCAGGCGATGCCGGTCAGCGCGCCCTGATGGCGTGGAGCATGGGTTGGGAGTCGGCACGCCAAGCCTCCGGATCGGATTGGATGCCACAGTTCCTCACCCAGTTCTTGACCGACCCCTACGATGCGGTCCGACTGTTGGCGCATCGCTCGCTACGGCAGCATGCCGGCTTCGAAGACTTCGAGTTCGATTTCGTGGGACCGAGACCGCAACGCCAAGCCGCGATTAACAACGCCGCAGGTCGGTTAGCGGGGCTAAACCCCGGATCAGTGATCGACGACCCTGACCAAAGACTACCTGCAGATATCTTGCTTCGTCTGCTGCAACAGCGGGACAATCGAGTCATTCGGCTCGCGGAATAGAACGGTCAGTGGCTCGGCTATTAACTACCCTGCCGAAGGGGTTTCGGTGGTGGGTATTTCAAACCTCTTCAGGAGTTGAGGGTCGTAGGTCACTTTCAATGTCTTGCGGCGCTGGGCGATTAGGGATGCCAGGAGCTCATTCAAGCGTTGCGATTCGACGGCGGCCAGGGTGCCGGCTCGATTGGTTTCGTAGTCCGCTCGATCAAAGTACTTGCGGTCGACGACTTCGAAAAGAATAGCGCTCTGGTCCCGCTCCAGGGGCCCACCGAACTGTCCGATCTCAAGAGCCAGGGCCTTCTCGATCAGCTCGGAGTCCCGTCCCAGGCTTCCCACTGAGCCTTGACGACCGAATTCGCCCGGCTCTTCGATTTCGAGCTCCAGTACTTCGGCCAAGTCTTGAAAAGTGAAGTCCGCGCCGAGGGTACCGCGATCGGTGTCGAGCTGCGCTATGGCGAGTTCTAGTTGTTTCCGAGTGGTAACTTCCCGTTCAACCTGAGCTCGCACCTCATCCAGCTCTGGAATCCTCGGCGCTTGAATCTCTTCGATGTGGAGAATCGCCCAGCCTTGAGCCAGCCGGATCGGTTCTGAGACCTCTTCCGGCGGCAGGTCGAAGGCGGCAACTGTGAAGGCCGTAGCCCTGCCGATACCCGGAATGTTGTCCTCTCTCGCGAAGAAATCGGTTGTCTGAAACGAAGCTCCGGTTTGGTCTTCAGCAATTTTGGAGAGCTCTTCCGCTGCACGGATGTTCTCTCGACGCAAGCGATCGACGAGCTCGGCCGCTGTCGATTCGGCCAGGGTGATGGATCGCTCGGTGAGGAGCTGTTCACGAATTTCCGGGGTCGTCTCTTCGAGGGAGCGCAGTCCGGCAGGACGGTGGTCCAAGACCTCGATAAGGTGAAAACCGAAGTCCGTTTCGAGAGGGCCGACCAGGTCTCCGGGGCTCGCTCCAAATGCGGCCTCTTCAAATTTGCGAATCATGCGACCGCGACCGAAGTAACCCAGATCGCCGCCTTTGTGTTTGCTCACCGGATCTTCGGTAAGCTCGCTCGCCAATGCTTCGAAGGCCTCTCCTGACTCGATGCGGCCTCGAATCGCGAGGAGCTGTGCCGAGGCCTCCTCGGCGGTGCGCTGGTCGTTTACTTTGAGCAAAATATGGCGCGCCTTTACCTGCTCGCCTTGGCTGTAGTCTTCCTCATGGCTGGAGTAAAAGTCTCGAATCTCTCGAGAATCGATCACCAGGTCTAGGCGTAGCTGCGCCGGCTCTACCAGAATGTAATCGACCCGGCGTCTCTCGGCGACGCGAAAGTCCTCTTGGTGTGCCGTGAAGTAAGCTTGCAGCTCTTCTGTATCAACGAAAACCTGATCGCTGTAGCGCTCTGCCGGCAACTCGATAAACTTGATGGTGGCTTTCTCGGTACGGTTGCGCCAGCTCTCCTCGACATCGGAGTCGGGAACATAGATCGCCTCGGCCAACACAAATCGGGTCTTGTCAGTCAGTAGCCGTCGACGAATGACCTCTTCCCAGCTCTCCGGAGTATAACCATTGGAGCGCAAGAGGCTTCGATAGGAATCTTCGCCGATAAAAGCACCGTCTTGATCTTTGAACGTAGGTTGTTCGAGGATAGCTGTGCGGATCTCTTGGTCGGTCACGTCGAAGCCCATCTGCTCGGCCTCGAGGAGCAAAATGCGGTCGTTTACGAGGCCCTCGAGAACCTGCACGGGCAGCCCTATCTGACGAGCTGTTTCGCCGGAAAACTGTTCGCCATAGGTTGTCTTGTAGAAACTCTCCGCCTGCCGATAGGCTCGCTCGAACTCCGGAAAAGTGATCGTATCCTTTCCCACGGTGACTGCTGTCCCAGACGGGCTCGAGCCGGTGGGAACCGTTCCTCCGAAATCGACGAAGACGAATAGGATGAAGACAAGAATTACCAGCCAGAGAATCCAGGCTAGATATTTCATCTTCTCGCGAAAAACTTTGAGCATTAAAACTCCTCCCTGCGATGATCGGCCCGGACTCTACCAGCAGCAGCCTGCACCGGCAAGCGTAAACCGTCGCCAAAGCCCTATTCCTGAAGAGTTTGTGCTATATTCGCGGCCCGTAACCAAAGGACATAGCAGTGACCTCTTCAGGCCGACAGAATACGAAGAAATTCTGGTACACAGTTTCTGTCGACGCCATCAAAGGATGGTCGATCCTCATTACTATTTTGGGGCTGGCAGTGCTCGGAATTTGGGGCAATCGCCTGCTCGAGCAGCGCCATCTCGACCGCCGCATCGTCGACACCATCGCAGAAGCCGAAGTCTTCATCATCCAACTACAGCGCGAACCCGATCTCGACCGCTACGTCGATCAATTCGATTCTGCGCGGCGGAGCCTCCGGGATGCTCGCCAGGACTACTCGGCGCAACGGCTGCCGGAGGCTCTACGCAACGCTGAGCGAAGCCGTACCATAGCTTCCGGTGCGCTGGATCAGGCGCAGCACGTTGGCACATCGGGCGAGGCGCACTTTATCGCTACCCATGGGAACGTTGAGTATCGACGGGGCGAGGGGGGGGATTGGGAGAAGGCGCGTAGTCGTATCAACCTATTTGCAGGTGACTACATCAAGACCTCCCGAAATGGCTCTGCGGAACTCATGTCAGTGGATGGATCAATCTTTACAGTCAGCCCGCGAACCGTTGTATTGATTGACCGAAAACGAGTGGCGGGAGATCAGCGGCCCACTCGGACACTCGCCTTGGAGTACGGGCGACTCAGAGTCGAGACGGGAGGACGGAGCGGAACGGTCGAGACCCCCGGGGCTGATGCCAGGATTGCTGCTAGGTCGAAGGTATCGGTAGCATTTGACGAAAACAGCCAGACCGGTGAGTTCGTCAACTATGAAGGCGGTCCGATGGAGGTGCGTGGCATTAATGGATCGACGGTCCGAGTCGGGTCTCAGCAGCAAGTCGTTGACAGAAGTGGCCTCCTTTCTGCGCCGCAAGCCATACCAGGGGTTCCCCGCTTGGTCTCTCCGGTCGATAATTTTGAGATTTTTCTCGAGAAGACAGATAGGGTCGTACTCAGGTGGCGGGCAGTCAGAGGGGCGGAAGCCTACTCTCTGCAGATCTCGCGTAACCATTTGTTTGCTGAGAACCTCATCGAGAATGACCGGACCACAACGAGCGCGACTGTAGGGCTACAAAAAGAAGGCACCTTTCTTTGGCGAGTCAGGGCGATCGGACGCAGTCAGATGAGAGGAGCGTGGAGCAGTCCGCGAAAATTTCGAATCGTGCCGGAGCAAGAGACCATCGCGCAGTCGGATGGAGGCGCCAAGGTCGGGTCTGATGTTTCGACGAACGACCGAGAATTTTCAGCGAGTAGTATAGGGTAAGCGATTTCGCTACACCGCACCGTTTCCAGTAGGGATAGACCGTTCATATGGCCTTCACTTCTTTTCTGAGGTATTTCTCTAACGATCTGGCGATCGATTTGGGCACGGCCAACACCTTGGTCT
>JAZFTL010000064.1:0-2972 GCA_036446675.1 Thermoanaerobaculia bacterium | reverse complement strand
CCGGGCCAAGTACCCTTTTATCGACGTGCACAATCACCAATTTCAGATGCCCGAACAGGACTTGAAGGCGCTGGTCGAGGAGATGGACGATTTGAATATGGCGGTGATGGTGAACCTCAGCGGGCGAGGGTTTCGGCGGATTCAAGCCGAAGATGGCTCGGTCCGCTTTGCCCTGCGTGAAGGCGACTACCTCCAGAGAGCGGTCCGTCATGCCATCGATAGTACCCCGGGGCGATTCGTCGTGTTTACGAATCTTGATCCGGAGGGCATTGATGATCCAGGTTGGAGCGCAAGCGCGGTCGAGCAGCTTGCGACTGACGTAAAGAACGGGGCCAACGGCTTGAAGATATACAAGAATCTCGGATTGACCGCCCGAGACAGCACGGGTCAGCGCATCGCAGTTGACGACCCGCGGCTCGACCCGATCTGGGCCAAGTGCGGGGAGCTGGGTATTCCCGTGTTGATCCACACCGGTGAGCCCTTTCAATTCTGGTTGGCGAAGGACGCCAACAACGAGCGCCTGCTCGAGTTGATGCAGAAACCGGAGCGCTATCGTGATCCCGCCGAGTATCCGCCTTGGGAGCAGATCATGGGAGAACAGCACAACGTCTTCAGGAGGCACCCGGAAACCACTTTTATCAACGCGCACTTGGGCTGGATGGGCAACGATTTAGGTCGACTCGGCCGGCTCATGGACGAACTCCCCAATATGCATACCGAGATTGGGGCGGTCCTCGCCGAGCTCGGGCGGCAGCCCCGATTCGCGAGGGAGTGGTTTATTAAATACCAAGACCGAGTCATGTTCGGCAAAGACAGTTGGCAACCCGAGGAGTACCATACCTACTTCCGGGTGTTGGAGTCTGCAGATGAGTACTTCGACTACTATCGCCGCCGCCACGCCTTTTGGAAGATGTACGGCCTCAACTTACCCGACGAAGTGCTCAAGAAGCTCTACTACAAGAACGCATTGCGGGTTATCCCGGGTATCGATGCGTCCTTATTTCCGGAGTAAGAGGCTGGCGCGCCAGATACGGCGTGTCGATTTGAGGCACCGGTGTTTGACCCTGGGGAACCCGTGGTCGATGGAGGGGAACGGGTGGCGTGAGGCCGTCCTGATCACTTCTCAGGCGACCCCGAGCGGCGTTCGCAGTCCCCGTGCGCTGCTCGCATCCTCGATCGAGCCCTCGTGCGGCCGCTGGGTGGAGTCTGAGCTCGAGACGGTGACCCTTGAAAAGCGTGTCCCTTGAATCGTATCGCCCAAGCACAGCTCCGCTTTGGGAAGGCCTATCAGCTTGGAAAGCTTAGGGGACAACTCCCCAACATGCCTATCGAGATTGGGGCGATCCGCCAATCACCATCAAGATGAATCTACTCGTCGGCTGATTGAGTTAACCGCTGGTGGCGAGTTGTTTAGCAGCTGGATTCTACGGCGGAGAGACTTCCGCATCGGCTGGCTCGAGGTCAACTCCATCGCCTTTTCGTAACTTGCGATAGCCTCGCCGTTGCGCTTCAGTTGTCTGAGAAACTCACCGCGGGTCGCCCACAGTGGGTGGTAGTTCCGGAGCGCTCGATGACCTTGAATCGTTTGCAGAGCCTCGAGCCCTACTATCGGTCCTTGCACCTTCGCCAAGGCGATGGCACGATTCAACGCGACGACCGGTGAGGGCTGTAGCTCGAGCAGGGCATCGTAGCAGGAGAGGATGCGTCGCCAATCGGTCGCCTCGAAGCTCTCAGCAGTGGTGTGGCAGCAAGCGATCTCGGCTTGGAGATGGTAGGCACTCACCTCTTCGCCACTGGCCGATCGGGCCAAGTGCTTGACACCGAGAGATATCAACGATCGATCCCAGAGCGATCGGTCTTGTTCTGACAGAAGCAGCAGGTCACCGGCAGTGTCGGTACGAGTAGGGAGACGGGCTGCTTGCAGCGAGAAGAGTGCCGCGAGGGCATGGATCCTGGCTTCACCGACGGAGGGTTGTTCGGCCAGTAACTCGATGAGCCTAATGGCCTCGAAGCAGAGATCGGTGCGCACGAGGTCGTCGCCGGCGAGGGCACAATATCCTTCGTTGAAGACGAGGTAGAGGACTGCCAGAACTGCCTCCAACCGCTTGGGGAGATCATCGGGTGAAGGAATTCGAAGGACGATTTGTTTCTCTCGAAGGGCCCTCTTCGCCCGCACGATGCGCTGCGCCATCGTAGTGCTCTTAGAGAGAAAGGCTCGGGCGAGTTCGTCGATACTGAAGCCACTGACCGCCTTTAGAGTCAGAGCGATCTGTTGCTCTTGGGTGATCGAAGGGTGGCAACAGGCGAACATCAACCGGAGTTGGTCATCTCTAATCTCGCGGGCGAACGACGGTTCAGCTCCCGAAGCGGATCTCTGAAGCTCAGAGATCATGGAGGTGATCTCAGCCTTCTTCTCTTTCCAAGCGGAAGATCTTCGGCAGCCATCCAATACCAGGTTCTTCGCCACATGTATGAGCCAGGCGGTTGGATTGCTGGGAACGCCTTGGTATGGCCAGATCTTGAGAGCGCGAACCAGGGCGTCCTGGACTGCGTCTTCCACTAGATCGAGATTCGACAACCCGAATATCCGCGTCAATGACGCGACCATCTGCCCGGCGCGATGGCGAAACAGATGGTCGACGAAATGATGAATTGACTCTGGCTTCTTGGTTACGCTCACTCAACCCTCGGTTAGTCGGTGCGCTCGAACCGAATGACCTCGGTGAAGGAATCTTTCCCATCTTTTCGGAACGTCCAAGATTGTTTCATCTCATTTTCATCGACGAAACGAAACACCGCGCTGTGCATGTGCCCATCTTCAGGGCTCTTCATGTTGGTTGCATCTAGAAATGAGAATCTGAGGGTATTGAGGTCGCTCGAGGTTAGATCGGCCTTCATCCTCGGCTGATTCTTTGCCATGCAGTAGTGTGTCAGCATCAGTCGATCGCCATCGAGATGATACATCGTCGACA
>JAZFTL010000063.1:0-6403 GCA_036446675.1 Thermoanaerobaculia bacterium | reverse complement strand
TACCGTATTTTTGATTAAAGATGGAAACCGTAAAATATTACACGCTGTTGACATGGTCCATCCTGATCAATTGGAGTTCCGAAATTTTTCTCTCGCTCAGGACCCGATAGTATTTCAGAACGATTTGGAAACTCTAGTGAGCATGGACTGGGATGTAATGGTTACAGGGCATAACAACTTAGGTTATAAAGAAGATGTCAAATTTATCCAAGATTATATTGCTGATATCCGGGAATATTTAGGCAAAGGTTTTTCAACATTCAACTTCGCAGACCATCTTAAAGGCGACGTGCCTTATGCATGGTTTGATGGTTACAAAGTTGAAGTAACCGACTTTGCGCATAAATTGCTGGCTGAAAAATATCGAAAAGGTAGAGAAGAAGAGTTTGATATTGTTGGCAAGACTCATGTAGAAGTGTTCTATTGGGCAATGTTTACCCGATAAAAGTTTCAGGTCAACAGGCAAGCGGCCCCCCAGCGCACTGTTGTCGCCGCGGCCATACATCGAGCGCCAGCACCAGGCTGAAGTGACCCCGTGAAGTCAAGCCGCCAAGATAAGTTGTTCGGAGCGATACTGAGCCGGGCTTCGATAGTCGAGGGCCTGGAGAAGCCGGCTTCATATCAGCCGTCCGTCCTCGGTCGAACCCAGAGAGCCCTCGAGCCCATTATCTTCAAGGCTCTCCCCCGCAAGGTGCCGATAATCAACGAACGAGAAGGAGACGGAGAGATGAAAGCAGCAGTGATCCATGAATTTGGCAAGTACGACGTGCTCAAGTACGAGAACGTCCCCACACCCGAGCCGCAGGCAGGCGAGGTGCTGATCAAGATCCTGGCCACGGGAGTGAACCGCCTGGAAGACTACATCCGCGAGGGCTCGATTGTGCCCGAGCTGGAATGGCCGCATATCCTGGGCGCCGACGCCGCAGGAGAAGTAGCGGCCGTAGGCGCAGGCGTAACCGGCTTTGCTATAGGCGAGCGGGTCATCCCGCAGCCGGGATTTCCAACCGCACCGGCCGATTACGAGACACGTCCGGGCGCCGCTACGGCCAGCTTCAACTTGCCCGGGCTACACCGACCGGGTACCTATGCCCAGTACATCACCGTGCCGGCCCGCTTCGTCGCCAAGGACACCACCGGCCTCTCTCCCGAGGAAGCCGCTGCACTGCCGATGCCGCTGGCGACTGCTGTTCGCGCCGTCAAGGGCGTCGGTGAGGTCAAGGCCGGCGACAAGGTGCTGGTGCACAGCGGTGCTTCGGGTTCCGGCTCGATGCAGATACAGGTCGCCAAGGCGCTGGGCGCCGAGGTTGCGACCACGGTTCGGAGCGCCGAGAAGGCAGAATTCGCCAAGAGCATTGGGGCGGACCTCGTGATCAACACGCGCCAGGAAGACTTCGTCGCCAGAGTCCAGGAGTGGAGCGGCGGCTCTGGCGCCGACGTCGTGATCGACAACCTCGGTGGCGATGTGCTGCCGAAGAGCATCGAAGCGGTCAAGCCGCTCGGCGTGGTCGTGGTTTTTGGATTCACGGCGGGACCCGAGACGACGTTCGACGTGAAGAGCCTCTTCTTTGCCCAGAAGCAGCTGCGCGGCGCGATGGCCAGTGATATCGAGGATCTCGAGTGGGGCCTCGAGCAGGTGAAGGCCGGCAAGATCAGGCCGCTCCTCGATTCCACCCTGCCCCTGAGCCAGGCGGGCGCTGCCCACCAGCGGCTGGCCGAAGGCAAGGTGAAGGGCAACCTTGTACTGCTGCCCTGGGCCGCATGAGGATCCATCGACCTATGACCCTCCGGCTCCAAAGGAACCACTTGCAGGGCCGGGGGGTCGCTTTCGACAAGAGGAACACACTATGTCCATTCAAAAAGATCCAGCCGGCCTAGGCATTCATTTGCCCGAACCCCCTCCGCCCGCCGGCAATTACCAGCCGGTGACCACGCGAAATGGCCTCGGATTTGTCTCGGGGCAGGTACCGATCCGCGACGGCCGATTGCTGTTCACCGGTCGCGTCGGGGCCGAATTGACGCCCCAGCAAGGCAAGGCAGCGGCGGAGATCGCCGCCCTCAACGTACTCGCACAGATCGACAGGGCAATACCGAGCTGGGAGCAATTCGGCGGGCTGCTGCGAGTGGAAGGCTACGTCGCCTCGGCGAGTGGCTTCACCAGCCAGCCGGAGATTCTAGACGGCGCATCCGACCTGTTCGTGGATGTTCTGGGGGAACTCGGGCAACATTCCCGTGCCGCTTTTAGCGTCGAGCAATTGCCGCTGAACGCTTCCTTCGAGCTCGTTGTGACGTTTGCGAGTCAATCCCACCGCCCCTCGGAGCAGGAATGAGCAGCTGGACTGCTGCAGGTACGTTCCGCACGAGCGAGGCTTCGAGGTCACCAACGCAACGACCGAAGGTCGATTGCTAACAGAAAGGAGAAGTAGAAATGTCGAGAAACACTTTGATCGCATTAGTGCTAGTCGGACTCTGCTGCGGCGCACCGGGAGGATCTTCGGCTCTCGCCGAAAGCGCCCGAACGATCCGGACTACCGAGCAGGTCGCTCCTTCACCCAATATCCCTCTGAAACCGGGTCAGTGGATCGAGGGCTCCGACTACGAGCGGGCCCAGCGCCCCTACACCATCCAGCGACTGACTAAGCGTGTCTACTGGGTCGAGGTCGCGGGCTACGAGTCGTCCGTTTTGATAGGCGATCAGGGGGTGATGGTCATCGATGCGCCCTGTTGCGGTCGCGTACCGGCCTACCTAGCCGCGATTCGGGAGCTGACGGAACTCCCCGTAACCACCCTCGTTTACTCCCACTACCACCTCGATCATGTGGCTGGAGCGAATGAGTATCTCGCCGACGCTCAGAGTGCGGGCCGCTCCTTGCGCATCGTTGCCAATCGGTCCACCGGTGCTCAGATCGAGAAATTCGGCAACAAGATCCCTCCTCCAACTGAGATCGTCCCTGTGCCGAGAGGAACATTCGAGTTCGAAGGGCGCAAGGTGGTCATGGGAACACCGCCCTCGGGGCACACGATCGACCACAGTTGGATACTGCTGCAGGAGGACCGTGTCCTGCATAGTGTGGATCTGGTGCATCCCGTTGTTCTCGAGTTCATGCACTTCGGCATTGCCGAGGACCTGGACGGCTACGAGAAGTCGGTAAGCGAGCTGTTGACGCTCGAATGGGATTTCCTCTGCGCCGGGCACAGCAACGTCGGCAGCCGAGATGATGTCCGGCTGGTGCTGGACTACCTCGCAGACATCCGTCGGTATACCGGTCAGGCGATGGGCGGCACCGAGTTTCAGCCGTTCGTTCGGGAAGGAACCATCTTCTACGAATGGATTGCGGGCTTTCGCGATGCCATCATCGACAAGACCGTCTCTCTGATGGAGCCGAGGTGGGCCCAATACACCGGCTTCGATGTCGTCATCCGATCGCACGCGGAGAGGATGTTCTTCGAGACCTATCTCCACTAGGATCTTTACTGGTGGCTCCCCTCGCCGGACAGATCGATTGCGGGCTCGACCTGCTTCGAGTCCGGCCTGGGGAGGCCGCGGCGCCGCGCGAGCGCTGTGATCACGCCGAATTCAAAGGTGATTTGAAACCCACAGACTAGACATCGATGATGCGTTATCGTTTGGCTGCTGGAGAATTCAACAGAAGGAGAAGGAATGACAGCCCGCATGCGAGCAATTGTCATGGAGAAACCCGGTGGACCTGAAGTTCTCCGGCTCGAAGACCGGCCGGTACCAAAGCCCGAGCCGGGCTGGGTCCTCATTCAGGTGAAGGCGTTCGGGCTCAACCGTTCCGAGCTCTTCACTCGCCAGGGGCACTCGCCTTCGGTTCGGTTTCCACGGGTCCTTGGCATCGAAGCGGTCGGCGTGGTGGTTGCCGCCCCGGGTGGGGAGTTTCAGGCTGGGCAATCAGTGGCGACCGCGATGGGCGGGATGGGCCGCCAGTTCGATGGCTCCTACGCAGAATACACCTGCGTTCCGGTCGAGCAGGTCCAAGTGCTCGAGACGAAGCTGGACTGGTCGACGCTCGGTGCGCTGCCTGAAATGATCCAAACTGCTTGGGGATCGTTGTACACCTCACTGCAACTTGAGGAAGGCCACTCGCTACTTATTCGAGGCGGCACGACGTCTGTCGGACTCGCGGCCGCAGTTCTGGCCAAGAAGAAGGGCGTTTCGGTAGCCGCCACGACCCGTCAAGCTGACCGCGAGACTATGCTGCGAAGCAACGGCGCGGACCATGTGGTGATCGACGACGGTGAGATCGCACCTCAGGTGCGGCATATGTTCGACGGCGGAGTTGACCGCGTTCTCGAGCTGGTTGGCACGAAGACGCTGCTGGACTCGCTGCGTTCCGCCAAGCGCCACGGTGTCGTCTGCATGACCGGTATGGTCGGAGACCGCTGGGCGTTTGAGCGCTTTGCGCCGATGGAGGCCATCCCCACGACGGTTCGCTTGACCACCTACGCCGGCGAGGCCGGCGACTTCATGCAAACGCCACTACAAGAGTTCGTTCGAGAGATTGAGGCCGGTCGCACCCAAGTCAAGCTGGGGCGCGTATTCCAACTCGAAGACATCGTCGAGGCTCATCGCACTATGGAAGACAACACCGCGGGTGGCAAGCTCGTGGTGGTTATGAATTGAAAGGGTAGATAAAACAGGCGGCACCCCGCTATAGGGTGCCGCCCGTTGTTCGCCTGCTTCTCATCGTCCTAGCGTTCATCTCCCTGATCCATTCCTGACACAATCTTATGTCGTGCCTTGTCCTTGACGCTCACTACACTGGCTCTCAACCAATGCAACTTAGCGTGGTTTGAGGCCTGCTCCTGCAAGCCACCTCTTGCATGCGGCGGAACTCGAAGCCTCTGTCTACCCACGAAATCTCGCGATCCTTCCACGGTGTTTCGCGATCCACGCATTGCATTGGTGAAGTGTCCGAACGCAAATCTTTGAAAATAAACTATTTACGGCGCTCCTGGAGGTTGGCATCAGCCTTGCTATTTGAAGAGGCGAAGACCAGTTCGAAAAAGAGGAGACTGCGCGATGACTACAAGCTTTGACGCCATCATTGTCGGTACGGGACAGGCCGGACCATCGCTCACTGCGAGGCTGGCTGGAGCAGGCTGGAAAGTCGCGGTGATCGAGCGCGATCGGTTCGGCGGCACCTGTGTCAACAATGGCTGTACCCCGACCAAGGCCTTGGTCGCGAGCGCCCGGGCTGCCTACATGGCCCGTCGTAGTAGCGACTTTGGGGTGCTGATCGATGGCCCCATCCAGGTCGACATGAAACAGGTCAAGGCCCGCAAGGACGAAATCGTCCAGCGCTCCAACCAAGGGGTCGAAGGCTGGCTGCGAGGACTGGAGAACTGCACCGTTTATCACGGTCACGCTCGATTCGATGGGCCGTCGACGATCCGCGTCGGCACCGAGCGACTGGAAGCCGACAAGATCTTCATCAATGTCGGAGCTCGAGCCTTTGTCCCACCCCTACCCGGTCTCGAGGGTGTCGACTATTTCACCAATTCCAGCATCATGGACGTGGATTTCGTGCCGGAGCACCTGGTCGTTATCGGTGGCAGCTATATCGGCCTCGAGTTCGGGCAGATGTACCGCCGCTTCGGCAGCCAAGTGACGATTGTCGAGATGGGCTCGCGCCTGATTCGGCGCGACGACGAAGATGTCTCGCAGGCGGTCAAAGAGATCTTCGAGAACGAAGGTGTCGATGTCCGTCTGAATGCCGAGTGCATCGGCGCCGAGAAGGTGGATCAAGGAATCAGGGTCCGATTGGACTGCGAAGATGACGCACCAACCGTAACCGGCTCGCATCTTCTGCTGGCCGTAGGACGACAGCCCAATACCGACGACTTGGGACTCGAGAGCACCGAGATCGAGTTGAATGGGCGCGGTTACATCGAAGTAGACGATCAACTACGTACTCCTGTTCCCGGTATCTGGGCACTGGGTGACTGTAATGGCAAGGGGGCCTTTACCCATACCTCTTACAACGATTACGAGATCGTGGCGGCCAATCTGTTGGACGATGACCCCCGCCGGGTCAGTGACCGGATCGCCTGCTACGGACTCTTCATCGACCCGCCGCTCGGGCGGGTTGGAATGACGGATGCACAGGTCCGAGAGTCCGGTCGCAAAGCGCTCGTCGCAAAGCGATCCATGACGGCTATCTCGCGGGCGGTGGAAAAGGGCGAGACCCAGGGCTTCATGAAGATAGCCGTAGACGCCGAGACTAAGGAGATTCTGGGCGCCGCCATTCTCGGAGTGGGCGGCGACGAGAGTATCCACTCCATCCTCGACGTTATGTACGCCAAGGCGCCCTACACGGTGATTCAGCGCGCCGTACACATCCACCCCACAGTGTCGGAGCTAATCCCCACGATGCTGGCAGAC
>JAZFTL010000062.1:0-2420 GCA_036446675.1 Thermoanaerobaculia bacterium | reverse complement strand
GGGGCAGTGGCCCTGGCCTCGGACTCTCTTGGCAGATGTGGTCGATCGACTCCGCGGTCTAGGTGCCGCGGCTATTGTCTTCGATATTGTGTTCGCCGAACCGGACCGCACTTCGCCGAAGCAAGCGCTCCAAAACTGGCTCGACGAGCCGGGCGTCCCCGATTTGATGGAGCGCTTGCCAGACCATGATCGCGTCTTCGCCACGGCCCTCGAGGGAGGGAAAGTCGTAACGGGCTTTGTCCTGACAGACGCCGATATCCTTGATCCGGAGTCCCCGGCTACCAAGGCCCCCATCATTACTTCGGGGGACGATCCAAGACCTTTTCTTCCAAGTTTTTCAGGTGTCGTACGGACCCTTCCCGGACTCGAAGCGGCGGCTGCCGGCAACGGTGGCCTCAATATCGCTCCCGAACGCGATGGGGTCGTACGCCGCGTTCAACTGTTGATCCGGCTGGGTGAAACGATCTATCCAACCCTCACAGCGGAAGCCATCCGGGTGGGCAAGGGCGGCGGCAACTACTTTGTGAAATCTTCAGGTGCAAGCGGCGAATCGCGGGCGGGTGGAAAAACCGGAGTCATCAACATCCGGATAGGAGATGTCCCGGTCGCCACGGATTCCCAGGGTGGAATCTGGCTGCACTACACCAAGCCCGTAGGTGAGCGCTCGTTCCCTATCTGGCGTTTACTGGAGGATGAGCTTACCGAAGAAGACGTTTCCGGCAATATCGTCTTCATCGGCACCTCGGCGGCCGGGCTAAAGGATCTCCGTTTCAATGCGCTAGGCGAGGTTACAGCAGGAGCCGAAATACACGCGCAGGCCGTTGAACAGATCCTTCAAGGCACCTATCTCAAGCGGCCTGATTGGGCCAAGGCAACCGAGATCCTGTTTATGGTCCTGATGTGGGCTGCCCTCGTGGTACTCATTTTTCGGTATGGAGCGATACCGGCCGCCCTAGCCGGCACGGTCGTTGTCGCGGGGTCATTCGTCGGCTCGTGGTTGGCCTTTACGGAGGTGCGCCTTCTATTGGATCCCGTTACCCCTGGGACCATGGCCTTGGCCGTCTACCTGGTCTGTTCAGTTTCGCGGCAGGTGCAAAACGAGCGCGAAAAGCGCTGGATTCGGGGGGCGTTTGCCAGCTACATATCCCCTAATTTGGTGCACTATCTGATTGATAACCCCGGTAAGCTCGAACTCGGTGGCGAGCGGCGTGAGTGCAGTTTCGTGATGACCGACTTGGCCGGCTTCACCTCTCTGGTCGAACGCTCGGATCCGGAAGAGGTTCTTGCTCTGCTCAATGAATATCTCGATGGGATGATCTCTGTATCCCTGGGTCACGAGGGGACCATCGATCGCATTGTGGGAGACGCAGTTGCGGTCATTTTCTCGGCTCCGGTTCTGCAGGCTGATCATGCTGAGCGGGCTGTCGCTTGCGCTCTGGCTATGGATGAGTTCGCCAATACCTTTCGCTTGCGAAAGCAGGTCGAGGGTGTTCCCATCGGTATCGCTCGGATCGGAGTGAATACGGGTACTGTGACCATTGGCAATGTGGGCGGGAAGGACTTCGTCGACTATCGGGCGCTCGGTGACGCGGTAAACACCGCGGCGCGCCTCGAAACGGTGAATGGGCAACTGGGTACCCGCGTCTGTGTCAGTGGAAGCACCGTGGCCTTGTGTCCTGGATTCATTGGTCGACCGGTAGGTTCCCTGGTTTTGAAAGGAAAGTCCGTTGGGATCGACGCCTACGAACCGCTCTCCGCGGAGGGTGCAGCGTCTTCTTCTACTACTGCCTACTTAGCAGCCTACGACCTCCTAGAACGTGAAGATCCGGAGTCCGAGAGTGCCTTCGCATCCTTGCTGGAAGAGTACCCGGAGGATCCTCTGGCAAAATTCCACCTGAATCGCTTGCGAAACGGCGAGACCGGAACTACCGTGGTCTTTACTTCGAAGTAAGTGTAGCCGAGCTTCCAGGAATCTGTATTTCCAGTTGGTCAGGCTGGTGCGAGGACGTAATTCTAGCGAACCCGGATGACTACTTTCCGGTCCAGGCTTAGTTCCGAGTCGGTGGCGTCCGCTGAAGCAGTTGTTTCATTCATTTCAGACGATAACTCGATCAGATCTGGATCGAGACCTGCTTCTAGAAGGGCCGCCTGAATGGCTCGAGCCCTCGCCTGTCCCAATTGTTCATTGACTTTGACGGATCCCGTGATATCAGTGTGACCCGACAGTGAAATCTCGGGTACCTGGCGCGCTGAGATCACTGCGACAATCTTCGGCCATGCTTCCAGTGAAAGATCAGTGAGTTCGGTGCTATCGGTGGGGAAGTAGACGACGAATTCAATGGGCGGGGGCGGTTCGGCTTCCAGCAGATCTCCGAGAGCGTCTTCGAGTTCCGCTTCGGTCATCTCGAAAGGATTACTGG
>JAZFTL010000061.1:0-3607 GCA_036446675.1 Thermoanaerobaculia bacterium | reverse complement strand
GTGAGGCTTATTGCTCCCGATGACTTGGGCATTGGCGTGGATCTATTATTTGCTTCGTCCGGGATTGAGACGGAAATTGTGGAGATGGCGGAAATCTTAGAAATCTTTGAAGGTCTGAAAATTCCTGTGGCAGCTACTGGGCATATATTGATCATGAAGATTCTGGCAGGAAGGCCATATGACCTCGAGGACGCTAAGAGACTCTTCGCTTTTACAACTGAGGGAGATCTTGAGTTGGCACGGCAGGCAGCAGATTTGATCTCTCAAAGGGGCTTTGATCGGCGGAAAAACCTGGCTGTGGAACTTGAGCAGGCTCTACGTCAAGCACCCCGCAGGGGGATGGGCGACCCAGCGTGAAGGATCCTCTCTATCCTGCCCGCCTGCTGGTCACAACGGCGCTACCGGAATTGTAGATCGAATCCTGATCCTCAAAGTGACCACTGTACTTCAAATACTATGGGAGTAATCCGCCGCGTCGGCATCCTCACCGGAGGCGGCGATGTACCGGGACTGAATGCTGTGATCAAGACGCTGGCCTGGCGTCTGGAAGAGCAGGACTGTGAGCTGCTCGGCCTGCGCCGAGGGTGGGCTTCATTGGTCAATCTGCAACCATTCGACAATCCCTCAAACTCGGATTGGCTGATGACTCTGGACAAGGCAGCTACCCGCCGGATCGATCGGTCGGGCGGGACGGTGCTGCACAGTTCTCGTCTCAATCCGGCACTACTGCAGCCCAATCAGCTTCCCGAGCACCTGGCGCTTCCCGATAACCGGACGGAGGCCCTGGACGCCACGGAGCATGTACTCAAGGTCATCGAGTTTCTAGAGCTGGACGCGGTAGTAGTGGTGGGTGGAGACGGCACCCTCTCCTATGCTCGGCGCCTTCATGACGAGGGAGTCCCCGTCATCGCGGTGCCGAAGACAATGGACAATGACGTCTTTGGTACCGAGTACAGCATCGGCTTCTCGACCGCAGTGACCAGATCTGTTCACTACATCAACGCCTTGCGAACCGCTGCCGGGTCGCATGAGCGGATTCTCATCGTCGAGCTCTTCGGTCGCCACTCAGGTGAACCTTGTCTTTTGGCGTCCTATCTGGCCGGTGTCGATCGGGCCCTCATTGCCGAGGTGCCGTTTTCCGTAGACCGTCTGGTTGAGCTGCTGGCTGAAGACAAGCGCTCGAGCTCTTCCAACTATGCGGTTTTGACGGTCTCCGAGGGTGCCCATCAGGTCGGCGAGCGGCCTTTCGAGACTGGAGTTGCCGACGCGATAGGCCATCGCAAACTCGGCGGCATCGGTGGTGTAATCAGCGAGATTCTTCGAGCGAAAAGCGGTGAACAGGCGCTCTATCAGCCGCTTGGATACCTCATGCGCTCGGGGCTGCCGGATTCCCTTGACCTCTTGGTGGCGAAGAACTTCGGCAATCTGGCTGCAGACCTTCTGCTGGCAGGGAAGAGCGGGCTTCTAGTCGCGCTCGTTGGAGGTCGCTATACGGCCGTCTCGCTGGAGCGACTCGGTGAGGGTACCCGTCGAGTCGACGTGGAGCGCTTCTATGATGTTGCTGAGTATCGCCCTAAAATTACCAGCGTCATGAGTTTGCCGATGTTTCTCCACTAGCAAGGCTGTTAGGTTTCTGGACGAACCCGCCATTTGGTCCAGCGTAGATTTCCCAACGATCGCAGCTGGATCTGATTGGTGGTTCCGGGCTCACCCTGCGGCGTGCCGAGGACGAAGATCAGCTGATCCCCCTTCTCGGTCGAGCCCGCGGCGGTCAGAAATCCTCCTGCCTTGAGGCGGCGGA
This sequence comes from Thermoanaerobaculia bacterium, assembly GCA_036446675.1. Classification (GTDB taxonomy): domain Bacteria; phylum Acidobacteriota; class Thermoanaerobaculia; order Multivoradales; family JAHEKO01; genus JAZFTL01. The sequence goes on along the minus strand of JAZFTL010000061.1, from coordinate 1,806 downwards.
CACAAGCCTGATGCAGCCTCTCAGTGGAGGTGAACGCGGGGCCGACGTTAATCGGAATAATGCCGTAGGAAAGGATCAGCTTGCGGCGATTTACCTCGTCGTGAGTGGCGCCGATCACCGGCAGGAACGGGCGGAAGCGCGAAATCATGCGAGCGGTTCGTCCGGAGGTGGAAGCCGCTAGGATTGCCTGCACCTCGGGCACCTCACTGAGCACCCAGGCTGAGAGTGAGATTCGATCGGTTACCGACTGACGCTGAGATTTGATCTCCTTGTCTCGGTAGAACTGCGCCACGAATTTTCGAAGCGGTTCGTCCATAGACTTGGAGTCGAATCGACTTCTCGTCCGGCTCCTTCTCGCCGATGCCGCCCCGACAATGTCCGCCAACTCGCGGTCGAGCTGCTGCCAATCGGCGATGACGTTTCGGGGTTGGCTGAAATAGTAGGTCTCAGCTGACTGAATAATTCTCTCCATCATCCGGATCGACTCCAGGGGGAAGTCGCCCTGAGAAGTTTCGCCGGAGAGCATCAAAGCGTCGGTACCATCCATCACCGCGTTGAAGACGTCAGCGACCTCAGGCCGCTTCGGACGCGGGGCTTTCTCCATGGAGTCGAGCATCTGAGTGGCAGTGATCACCGGCTTGCCGCGCAGGTTACAGAGCTTGATGATCTCCTTCTGCTTCGTCGGAACGGCCTCGACGTCGAGCTGCAGGCCGAGATCGCCGCGAGCGACCATAACGCCATCGGCGACATCGATGATCGCCTCGATGTTTCCAGGTTCGACCGCCTGCACCGTCTCGATTTTGGCGATGACGTGGGGGCTAAAGCGAGTACGGGCTGACCGAGTCCGCTCCCTGGCAACCGGCAACAGTTTCTCGGTCAACGTTCGGATGCTCTTCTTGCCTTGAATCATTCTCTTTAGCTCGAGGATCTCGAGAGGCGATTTGACGAAAGAGAGCGCCACATAGCTGATGAACTCGGCACCGACCTCCAGCAGGAAGTGGAGATCTCTCCGATCTTTGTCGGTAATTGGGGCGATATCAAGGGGAATCCTCTTCGGCATGATGCCCCGACCGCCAACCAAGGTGCCGCCCAGAACGACTGTGCAGCGGATGTGGCTCCGTCTTACATCGTTTGGTGTGCTGACTCGAAACGAGGGCTCCCCGTCTCCTAGGTGTAATTCGAGGCCCTCACTGCCGTCCCCGTCGCCGGCCCTGAGGCCCGCTCGGACCAGCTGCCCGAACTGTTCAAAGAGGGCTTCGTTGAGCAGCACCGTCGCGTGACTGCGGTCGCCTAGAGAGGCTGCTGAGATTCCCCTCTTTTTGTCGGATCTGTAGAAAAGCTTGAATTCTTCTCCAGGATAGATCTGCAGACCAGGCGGCCGCAGGTCGATCGCGCCGGGTGTCGGATGCGGCTGCTCCGTGCTTTTCAAGTCCCCCAGCCGGATCTTCGGTCCCTGCAGGTCGACCAGTACGGTTACCCAACGTGCTTTGCGATTCTTCTCCTTGCGAAACCAAGCGAAGACTTGCTCGATAAAGCGATCTCCCATCTGTCGCCGGAAAGACATATTGAGCCGGAAGGCATCGACACCGGCCTGGGCGAGCTGCTCGAGGGCATGGCCTACCTGTAGAGCGGAGAGTTGGGAGTCCTCTCCCAACCGGAGGATTGTCCGCACCGTCTTGGGCGAGATTGTCGCGAGTATCTTCGACCGCTTCATGGTCGTCAGGTTATCCTAGGGAACTTGGTCTCGGGGCCGTTACTTTCAGAATTCGAGTTTGATGCCGATATTTCCCGAGCGCCCGGCGGTTC
>JAZFTL010000060.1:0-2586 GCA_036446675.1 Thermoanaerobaculia bacterium | reverse complement strand
GATCCTGGCGCGGCAGTACTTTGGCTCTGCTGCTCAAAAGAATTGGTCTCTCGACAGGGTCAGCAATGACTGGGTACTGATCTTGGATGCAGACGAGCGTGTACCCGAGAAGTTGGCGCGAGAGATTCTTACTATTCTTGCCGACGGCCCGCAGGCTAATGGGTATTACATCAGACGTGAGAATATCGTTCTAGGTAAGAAGATTCGACACTCCGGATGGTCTACCGATAAGGTCATTCGACTTTTCCATCGAGCCCACGGTCGGTACCCGAACCGACGAGTCCACGCCGATGTTGATATCCAAGGCCCGCTTCCTGTTCTAAAGAGCCCATTGGTTCATTACACTCTGCGGTCTTTGAAGCAATATTTCGAAAAATTTCTCAATTATGCGGAATGGGGAGCTGCTCAAGGTTACCGGGAAGGTAGGAAGGCGGGGTATCTCGAAATCGGTGGTCGCACGCTCTGGCGCTTTGTTCGCACCTACATCATTCAACGAGGATTCCTAGATGGCATTCACGGTCTCGTGGTTTGCGGTCTGCAAGCCTTCGGCGTGTTTCTCAAGTACGCTCAACTCTGGGAATATCACCAGCTCGATAGACTTGGGGAGAAAGTCTCACTCCCCGATTTTGATGATGACACCCAGACCTGGGACCGGCCCTCAGAGAAGTAGCTGAGTACGTTTGGGCGATCCATCTCACCCGCGCTATTTGGTTGACTCCAAGACATTACCAAATGGGACCAGACACCAATCCCAGAAAGAAGACTGCAGAGAGTTTGAAGAAGACTCGACTACCAGAAGCAGCGGTCGTCGTGGTCGTTGCCTTGGTTGGCCTGGCTACTGCTCCAACCGAGGCTGCCGCGATCGAAACCATTGCAGTAAGTGTTGGTCGCTTCAACTATGCACGACCTAATCCGGAAACTGAGATTGGGATGGAGCTACGCTTTGCTCCTCGAAAGTGGAATCTCGCTCCGATGATGGGCCTGGCCGGTACCGACGACGGAGTGGCGTTTGTCTATGGCGGCTTACGGCGAGAGCTGCGCCTGGACTCGAAATGGAGTTTGACACCCTCCTTTGCGGGTTCCCTCTATGACAGAGGTGGCGGTCATGATTTGGGGGGACCAATCGAATTCCGCTCAGCTCTTGAAATTTCCTTTCAAACCGGTCGCAGGAGCCGAGTCGGCCTGGCCATCTACCACCTCTCAAACGCCGGTATTCACAGGCGCAATCCTGGTAGTAATTCAGTCGTTCTTACGTTGAGTTTGCCCGTCTCTCGCCGTTGAGTGGTTTTGGGTGCTCTACTGTAGGTACCCGAGGGCCTCCAGGCTCTTTTCCAGTTCAGGGTCGATCTCAACCTCCTCTGAAGACAACAGATGATGGGTGTCGGCGAGCTTCCGTTGGATCAGTGCGGCTAAGTATCCAACTCGAATCGGCAGGGTGGCGGCTAGATTCTCTGTTTCATGGGGGTCACTGCTCAATTCGTAAAGATGCCTAAAAGGAGGGTTTGCAAGCGATCGCCGTTGCATCAGCTTCCAACCATCGTACACGACACTCACAGAGGGAGCTCCGTAACGATGGAGGTAGGAGAATATCGGTTCTGTGGGCTTGGGAGCCGTCGACGAGCTAGGGTCGATCAAGTGGAGGAGGCTGCGTCCGTCCAGAGCCGATGGATCGAATCCGATACCCAAATAGTCGAGAATCGTGGGAAAAACGTCGGCTTGCTGCACGTAAGTCGGAATCCTCTGACCGGTTGTAATCTCTGGAAATCTTGCGATGAGCGGAATTCTCAGAGTCTCGACGTGCAGATTTTTTCCATGAGTCCAAGCGCCATGTTCGGCGAACTCTTCGCCATGATCGGAGACGAACAAGATCACCGTGTTCTCGTACATTTTGCTCGCCCGAAGATAGTCTAGAAGATTGCCGAAGCTGTCATCGGTAAAAGCGATCTCAGCGTCATACAAGTCTTGAAGACTCGAGAGCACCTCCTTGGATGGCTCCCAACTCTGTTTCTTGGGATTGCTGGTGATCTCTTCGATCTCGCGCTCTGAGGTAGGGGCATAAATTGATCGGTAGGGTTCTGGCGCCAGATAGGGGTTGTGAGGGTCTGCGGTATGGACGTAGAGGAAGGTTGGTGCGCCCGAGGACTGAGCGTCGAGCCATCTGACGACTCGGTCGGTAATCACATCTGAGCGAACTTTTGGTTGCCCTTGGAGTTGAAAGAATTCGTCAAAGCCCTGGCGAAAACCGAAGGTACCTGAAACGTTTGGATTCGAAACGAATGCGGCAGTGCGATATCCCGCGTCTCTGAGCACTTCGGCGAGCGTCAGAGCCTCGGAAGAAAGTTTTTCTCCACGCTGATTTGCTCCGTGCGCGACTGGCCAAAGGCCGGTCAGTAGGGTGGCCACTGCCGGTCGGGTCCAGGTAGATTGGCCAACTGCCTCCTCGAATAAAATGCTGTCGGCGGCGAAGGCGTCGATTCTAGGTGAGATATCGCGTGGATACCCGTAGCAGCCCAAGTGATCCGATCTCAGGGTGTCGACCAAGTAGATCAAAATACTCGGCAGCTTCGAAACGCTTCTCTCAGTCTC
>JAZFTL010000059.1:0-2676 GCA_036446675.1 Thermoanaerobaculia bacterium | reverse complement strand
GAGGAACATGTCCCTCCCCCAGAACTTGGAGAGCAGCGTGCTCTTGATCTTCGTGTGGCGTATGTACTTGGTGTCCGAGAGCGGCTCGATCGGCGCGATTACCTGGTCGAGAGTCAAAGCGTAGGGCGATTTGTCGGCGGGGTCGAAATTGATCTCGAGGGGCTCGGAGTAGACGTTTCCCGGCTCTCGATTCCACTTTTTCCCGGCTGCCCAGCTCGACGGTAACTCAACGACGTAACCATCGGCACGGTGGAAAGTCTCGTAGCGGTGGAGCACTACCTGCACTCGGTACTGCCCGGCCGGAAGGTCCCCAAGCCGATTCACCGGATGACCGAACGTATCAACCGGAAAGGAGATACTCTCCCCGGGAGCGAGACCCGAGACATCGATGCCGAAGATCTGCATCGTCTTGGTGACCTTCCACTCGATCTGAAAACGCGGCTCGTCGCTGTCGTCGGTCGAGAGCAGGAGCAGCAACCGGCCGCTGAGAGGCTCAGTGGCTGCCGACGAATCGAGGCGAACGATGAATTGACCCGCTTCTGCGAGGCTCGGTACGATCAGCAGAATCAAGTAAGCGGCTGCTATTGTGAATGACTGACGCATCGTTCCCCCAATGAGCTGCGAATAATAAGGCACCGATAGCATGCCCGATTCCTGCTCAGCAGCTCGTTCGGCGGATTCGACAAGGTTAGGTTCTGGCTTCTCGATCAGGCGGCAGGATAGCAGAGAACTGGAGCGGCCTTACCCACTCATCGGCTCAAAGGCCAGCCCATCGGCCAGAACGCCCGCTCATCGGCGAGGACTCTCAGCACTCCGGCACATTCACCGCAACGGCGAGGCCGCCCTCGCTGGTCTCTTTGTACTCTCGCTTCATGTCGTCGCCGGTGCGCTTCATGACGCGAATAACTCGATCCAAGGTGATGAGATGGTCTCCGGTGGAGTGGAGGGCCAGATGGGCGGCGCTCCATACCTTGGCAACTCCCATGGCATTCCGTTCGATACATGGAGCCTGGACGAGGCCCTTTAGAGGATCGCAGGTCAGGCCCAAATTGTGTTCGATGCCGATTTCAGCGGCGTATTCGACCTGATCGATCGTTCCGCCGAGGAGTTCGCAGAGCGCCGCGGCGGCCATGGCGGTAGCGCTTCCGACCTCACCTTGGCAGCCTATCTCCGCTCCCGAGATGCTGGCGTGGGTCTTGATCAGCATGGCAATCGCACCGGCGGTTGCCAGGGCCCCCCGAATCTTGTCGGGAACGAATTTCAGCCGATCCGCAGCCTCCACGAGGACGCCGGGCAGTATTCCTGCGGCTCCGTTGGTAGGAGCCGTCACCACTCGGCCCCCAGCTGCGTTCTCTTCATTGACGGCGTAGGCGTAAGCTTGGGCTCTGGCGATATGCTGATATGAACTGTCAACCTTGCCGCTCTCGACTTCCCGCAGAAGGAAGCCGGCACGGCGCTCCAGTCGAAGGCCTCCGGGTAGCTCTCCGGCGCCAGCGAGACCTCTTGCGATACAGTCTCTGAATCCTTTCCAGACGCCGTCGAGGCCCGCAGCGACTTGCCCTGGGGAGCCTTCCCAGGCAGCCTCATTTGCCAGAACGATTTCCCCTAAGGTGCATCCTTCTTGGCGCGCCTGCAAGGTGAGTTCCTCGGCATCTCCGAATGGGAACCGGGGAGGCTTTGCAGGCGGCTCCCACGGATCGTTGTCAATGTCTTCGGCTTGGGTCACGAAGCCGCCCCCTATTGAACACCAGGTCTCCTCATAGAGTTGATTTCCATCCTCATCCAAAGCAGCACAGTGCATCGTGTTGGGATGCGGCAAGATCTCATTCTTGTAGTCGGCGAAGCGTAGAAAGACGACGTCGTCTGGGTGGAGTCTGAGTCTCTCGTCACCCCACTCAATCCAGGGATTCTCGGCCAATGAGTCCGTGAGCGATTGAAAAGCGTCGACGTCGCAGCTTTCGGGATCCCAGTCCTGCAACCCGGCGAGCACCGCACGGTCGGTACCGTGACCTCTTCCGGTGGCGCTCAGCGAGCCCTTGAGTTCGACTCTCAGCCGGTGGGGCATCAACCCTAGCTTCAGGCAGTTGCGTCGAAACAGCGCAGCCGCTCGCATCGGCCCTACTGTATGACTCGAACTCGGTCCTAGTCCGATCCGGAAGATGTCGAGGAGACGAATGGTGATTGGCTCAGTCATTGTGAGTCGACCGCTCGAGTCTAGAAGTCCTCATGCGACCTGCTCGTGAGGCTGGAGAGTAGGAGACCCGTCACGAGTGAGAGGGCGAAGAGCAGAGTTGAAAAACCAGCTTGAATCCCGGAAACGGGATCATTTGCCAGTAGGGCTGAGAGGGTCGTAAAGCTTAGTCCGCCGGGGACCAGCAGGAGCATTCCGGGCAGGATTCCGACGGCTGACGGGTGGTTCCTCCAGCGTCCGGCAAGGTGTCCCAGTGTTCCCACCAGCCAAGCGCCAAGCAGGACACCAAGTTCCGGCCCGAACGCCAGAGTACCAATCCGGCTGCCTGAAAATGAGACCGTTGCCGCCAGCATATTGTGTGGAAGGTCTCGGGCTATTGCTTTGAACAGGACCGTCATGCCGACTGCCGACACGATGAGTGCGGCTGGAAGATTCCAAGTTGGCAGAGTATCAGGTGCGGCGGCCGCGATGATTCCCAGCCACGC
>JAZFTL010000058.1:0-5488 GCA_036446675.1 Thermoanaerobaculia bacterium | reverse complement strand
GAGCTACCAGACTGCTCCACCCCGCGTCATTTGTTTCAAGCCCCCGTCTTGGGAAGCAACGGAATACTGGCATACCCTGGAGTGACGTGTCAATCAGCCCGATACGCACTGAAACAGGCTAGAGGCTGGCGCTGAGTCGATGCCAAGTTGATTGCAGTGTTGATGTTGGATTTTGGATGACTTGGTGGAATCTGATGGTCATAAGCTCTTGAGAGGACCGACCATAAAGGTTAGTCTTGGCTCGGCTGTTCTTAATGTGAGGGATTCCTGGATAGAAAGTCGGAGGAAGGATTGATGTTTGCTATCGAAGAGATTCGCGCTCGCGAGATACTCGATTCCCGGGGAAATCCGACCGTGGAAGTTGATTGCATACTGGACAGCGGCATTCTTGGGCGGGCGGCGGTTCCATCGGGTGCTTCAACCGGGAGTCGAGAGGCAGTCGAGTTGCGCGACGGTGGCGAGCGTTATGGTGGGAAGGGCGTCAAGACGGCTGTTGCCAATATTGAAGGCGAGATCGCTGCTGAGCTGGTGGGTGCTGATGTGCGAGATCAGAGCTTGCTGGACCGTAGTCTGATAGATCTTGATGGAACCTCTACCAAGAGCCGTTTGGGTGCGAACGCGGTTTTGGGAGTCTCACTTGCCATCGCTCGGGCGGCAGCAGACGCGTGTGGCTTGCCGCTATATGCCTATCTGGGAGGCCCCGGGGCGACGGTCCTTCCGGTGCCGATGCTTAATGTTCTAAACGGCGGTGCTCATGCAGATAACTCGGTGGACATTCAAGAGTTCATGATTGTTCCGATTGGCTTCGAGAGTTTTTGTGAGGCCCTTGGTGCCGGAGTGGAGGTCTATCATCGACTCAAGTCGATTCTTCGAGCGAAGGGTCTGGCGACTGCGATAGGCGACGAGGGGGGCTTTGCCCCAAACCTCAAGAGTAATCGAGAAGCACTCGACCTGTTGGTCGAGGCGACGTTGAAGGCCGGGTACGCTCCTGGGCGAGACTTTGGGTTGGGGCTCGATGTTGCAGCCTCTGAGCTGGTGCAGTCATCAGAAGGGAGCGAGTCCGGCGTGGTTACCTATCACCTTCCAGGAGAGGGTCGCTCCGACCTTACCTCCGAAGACCTAATAGAGCTTTACGCCGCATGGATGGAAGACTATCCCCTCATTTCGATCGAGGATGGACTCGCTGAGAACGACTGGAGCGGCTGGAAAGACCTAACAACTGCCTTGGGCCCCCAAATTCAGCTGGTGGGCGACGATCTATTTGTCACGAATCCTGAGATCCTGGCGCAGGGCATCTCAGAAGGTCTGGCGAATGCGTTACTGGTAAAGGTTAATCAAATCGGCACGCTCACCGAGACATTGGCAGCTGTTGAGATGGCGAAAACCCACGGCTATGCAAACGTAATCAGTCATCGGTCCGGTGAGACAGAGGACACCACGATAGCGGACCTCGCGGTGGCGACGCGATCCGGTCAGATCAAGACAGGTGCCCCTTGTCGAAGTGACCGAGTTGCTAAGTACAATCGATTGCTTCGTATTGAAGAGGAGCTCGAGGATGCGGCGTTTTATCCAGGCCGGGCCGCGTTCCCGCGCTGGACGCAGTGACCAAGAACTCGAGATCGACAACAAACCGGTCGTTTCAAGCTCTGCTCGGAGCAGTTGCCGCTTGTGTTTTGGTACTTCTCGCGATCGGCGGCTTCAAGGGATATAGGGATATCAAACGCGCTCGGGTTCGCGAAGAAGCAATCGAGTCCAAGATTGACGAAGCAGAATTGGAGGTCAAGCGTTTGGAGAATCGAATCAGGGCGCTACGCGACGATCCGACGAGTCTCGAGCGGATGGCGAGAGATCAGTTCAACATGGTGCACCCGAACGACGTAATCATCATGCTCCCAAGCGGGACTGAGGTAACTTCTGAGGACGTATTGAGTAAGGAAGATCCGTCGGAGGGGATGAACCTAGGATCATGATCAACGGGTGTGTTGGGGTCTGTTAAGAGCGTACCAACAGACTCTAGGGAGATTGTAGGTAGAAAAATATGAAAAATACGATTCGATTCCTTCTAGAGAATTCGCTGTTCTTGATCCTGGGCTCTGTGGTCGGTCTAGCCTGGGCGAATCTCGACCATGCGGGTTATGAGGCTCTATTGCACCTGCCGATTCTCCAGAACAACTGGGTTGGATATGCTCACGATGGGCACCGACTGATCACGTTTCACTACCTGATCAACGATCTGTTGATGGCCCTATTCTTCGCGATAGCCGGCAAGGAAGTGTGGGAAGCCTTGCTGCCGGGCGGACCTTTGAATGACCCGAAGCGAGCTGTTACTCCGATGTTCGCGACATTCGGTGGGGTGATCGCTCCTGCCGGGGTCTATCTGTTGGGCGCGGCTTGGCTGGGTCAGCTCAGCGAGTTGGGCAGCGGCTGGGCAATTCCGGCAGCCACCGACATCGCCTTTAGCTATCTGGTGGCGCGGATCATTTTCGGGCCAGGGCATGCGGCAATTTCATTTCTGCTCCTATTAGCGATCGCTGACGACGCGATAGGCTTGCTCATTTTGGCGATTTTCTATCCTCAGGAAGAAGTGAGAATTCTGTGGATGCTGCTACCAATAGCGGCCATAGGGGTCGGATTCCTACTGCGTAGGGCTCGCGTCAAAAGCTTCTGGCCGTACCTGTTGATTGCGGGGTCGATCTCCTGGCTGGGTTTTGCCTTCTCCGGCCTGCATCCGGCCTTAGGCCTTTTGCCGATTATCCCAACGATGCCGCACGCACATGTTGACAAGGGCCTATTTAATTGGCAGGAGATCAAAAGCCAAGACACGCTGAATCGTTTCGAACACTGGTGGAAGAATCCCGTCGAGTTGATCCTAGGTGCTTTCGGTTTGGTGAATGCTGGGGTTGTCTTGAGCTCGGTCGGCGCACCGACCTATTTGGTCTTAGCGGGCCTGCTGATCGGCAAGCCTCTAGGAATATGGGTCTTCGGAATGTTTGCAGCGAAGGTCTTGGGATTCGGATTCCCTCCCGGAGTTAGACAGAAGGACTTGATTATTATCGGGTGTGCGGCGGCGATCGGATTCACCGTGGCGCTCTTTGTCTCAACCGTGGCCTTTCCAGCGGGCCCGATTCAAGACGCCGCCAAAATGGGAGCGCTTGCCTCGTTCATTGCAGCCTTCATTACTTGGATTGTCGCTAAGCTTGTCGGCGTCGAGAAAGTCGCTGGAACGCGGTAGGCCGTAGAGCGGCTGGAGGTCTTCGCTGAATATTACTTGATGCCGAGCTGCGGCCAAGCGAGCCTTCCAGCATTCATCCAGGCTAACCTATCGGCGGTATCTTTCATGGGAGCAAGCAGCTGGGAGGAATTCTCCCGAAATCTCCGTACCAGCGATTCGTATCGGCGTCTACTCGACGGTGCCGGCCGGTTGCGTGGCCTCCCTTTACCTGCGGCGGCCTGGGTCATCGACCTACTCAGCGAGGACCAGGGTAGGCCGGTTTGCGCGATAGTGCCTCGCGAGTCAGATGCCATTGCTTGGCTCGAAGGTAGCAAGCTCTTCGGCCGTGAGCCGGCGGTATTCTTCTCCTCGCCGCCGCAGAATCCATCTCAACATGGTGAAATTGCTCTTGCTGCTCGGTGCCAAGATTCCGTGGCCCTGTCGGCTCTATTTCAAGGAGAGTCCAGGACGGTAGTCTTCACTCCAACCGCGCTCTTTCGACCTGTTCCTCTTCCTGAAGATTTCGAACGTAGGCTTCAGGAATTGAGCGTTGGGGAGGAAATTCCGATTGAAGTACTCGCCAGCCGTCTGTCAAGTGGTGGCTACAGTCGGGCCGACTTGGTAAACGAAGTTGGAGACTTCGCGGTGCGAGGGGGGGTAGTAGATCTCTATTCACCCGGGAGTTCCTTGCCACTGCGTCTCGACATGTTCGGAGACGTGATCGAGTCGATCAAGCATTTTGATCCTTACACCCAGCGCTCGCAGCAAGATGTAAGCAGAGTCAAGGTTTTACCTATATCTCTGTTCCCGAGTGAGAGGTCTGCCGATCTTCCGACCACCTCGATAACGCGCTATCTTCCGGATGCCTTAGTAGTCGTTGTCGATGTAGAACTCCTGCATGCAGATATTGAAGAGTTTGCGCTCCAGGTGGCCTCAGGGTGCGATTCTCAACGCCAAAGACCGCTCGACGAAACGCCGACACCGGGGCTGTTTCATGCGGTAGAGAGGGTGCGGGAGACGCTTGAGTCGGGCGAAGTTTTTTTGGGAACTCTCGACATGCAGCCAACCGGCGCGGTCGTGGATTTCGGCGCCACCACAACCGACATCTTTCATCAACAGCTGCCTCGGTTCCCCCGGGAATTGGAGACCGCCCAGGACCGGCAAGATGAGCTGGTGATTGTTACTTCACAGGAACACCGCGAGCGCATCGAACATCTTTGCGAGGTCTACACTCTGCCGCAGGGTGCTGGTGGTGTGAGGCTGGTTACCGGAGGCCTGACCCGTGGCTTTCGTCTCCCCGCGGCCGAGCTTGTGGTGTACGGAGAGCCGCAACTGTTCGCCAGGGTGTCGCCTCGGCCTCGGCAGGCCGGTTCAAAGGCAGGAGCGTTCGTCTCCGGTCTGCGAGATTTGAAAGTAGGAGATTTTGTCGTACATTCAGACCATGGTATTGGTCAGTTCGTAGCGATGCGATCGGTTGCGGAGAAATCGACAGAGGCACACCTACCAGACTCGCTCTCTGGAATGGGGAGGCCAGCCATTCAAGTGACCCAAGAGCTTATGGAGATCGCCTATGCCGATGGACAGGTGCTGCTGTTGCCATTGCAGCGGCTTGATCTGCTCCAGAGGTATGGCGGAGTCGAGGGAGTGGAGCCTCGCCTCGACCGGCTTGGGGGCACGTCGTGGAATCGTGCGAAGGAGCGTGTACGCAAGGGCTTGCAGCGCCTAGCCGTCGATCTATTGCGGTTGTACGCAGAACGCCAGCTCGCTACGGCGCCGGCGATGCCGCCCGATGGCGATTTGCAAGCCCAGTTCGAGGCTGCGTTCGAGTTTGAAGAGACGCCCGATCAGCTCGAAGCCACTGCCGCTATCAAGATGGACTTGGAACGCGATCGACCGATGGATCGACTGCTCTGTGGTGACGTCGGTTTCGGCAAGACCGAAGTGGCTATGCGGGCTGCTCTCAAGGTTGTTGAGGGTGGCTACCAAGTTGCAGTTTGGGCGCCCACAACGATTTTGGCAGATCAGCACCTCGAGACCTTCCGGCGAAGGTTCGCCGATCTTCCGGTCAATATTGAGATGATTTCACGCTTTCGCTCGGCTGGTGAGGTCAAGCGTATCCAGGCTGAACTGGCGAACGGCAAATTGGATATTCTCATTGGAACGCATCGCCTTCTCAGCCGTGATGTTGAAATTCCGCGGCTCGGACTGCTGGTTGTCGACGAAGAGCAGCGTTTTGGTGTTGGGCAGAAAGAGCGGTTGCGTGAACTGAAAAAGGCG
>JAZFTL010000057.1:0-2135 GCA_036446675.1 Thermoanaerobaculia bacterium | reverse complement strand
CAGACTGATCGACTCGAAGGCTTCGTCGACCCCTCGATCCGACCCACTGGGCACCATAAATAACGAGCCCTGGCAATGCGACAACATATGGCGAAGTTCTGTCCACTGATGGATTCCAGAGATCTCTGGAACTGTAGCGCGATTCGACTGCTCGACCGCCGATTTCGCGACACGCCGCAACCGCTCGAGTGCCCCAGAGCCGATTGTTCGACCAGCTCTCTCACAATTGATTAATCTGATCGCCGCGACTCCGAGTTCGGTGCATTTTTCAACCAACCAGGAGAGCCTGGGAGGTCGCGGCACCGGGACCAGAATTTCCAGCCGTAGAGGCGGCTCGTTCGAGGGCAACAACTCAGCCGTCTGAACTATCGCGGACGATCCAGAGATCTCGCTTACTGTGGCTCGACGTGCTCTTCCCTTCCCATCAACGAGGCGGAGTACTTCTCCGATTACCAGCCGGCGGGCTCGAAAAAAATGTCGATATACATCACCTCGAAGCTCTACAAGCGCAGCTTCGAAATCTTCCTGAGCGACCACTACAGTGATGAGATGCAATGAACTCTAACTCGGACCTATCCGAAAAGATCTTTCACTCGGTCTAGAACTTTGCGGTCTCCCTTGATCGAGCGACCACCCATCTCCGCTAACTGGCGCAGAATAGCCTGCTCTTCCTCGCTCAAGTCTTTCGGATGAGGCACCTCCACAAGGGCCCGGGTCAGGTGATCTCCCCTGCCCCGTCGATCGAGGCGCTCGATCCCCTTACCGCGGAGCCTGAATTCCTCGCCCGACTGCGTGCCCGCAGGAAGATCAAACGGCACACCTCCATGCAGGGTCGGTATTTCGATCTCGGCACCAAAGACCGCCTGTGAAAAACTTACTTTGACTTCGCCGAGAACATCGGCTCCGGATCGTTGAAAGCGCCCATGCGGCTCCACCTCAATGTCCACATATAGGTCGCCGCGTCTGCCGCCGCGGCGACCGTGTTCGCCTTCACCGGTCAGGCGCAGTCGGGTGCCTGTATCAACGCCGGCTGGAATCTTGACCTCGATTGTTCTTGTTTTCTCCACGCGTCCCTCACCGCGGCACTCATTGCATGGCTCGACAATGAGTGACCCTTCACCCGAACACTGGGGACAGGTTCTAGCCACTGTGAAGAATCCTTGGCTGAAACGGACTTGGCCTCGGCCAGAACAGGTCTCGCACGGAATTGGGGCCACTCCACCAGCCCCTCCGCTGCCTGCACACCCACCACAAACCTCGAGACGGGGAATCTCGAGTGCCTCCTCAGTGCCAAACGCTGCTTGCTCGAGAGTAAGCGACAGTTGGTACCTTAAGTCAGCGCCTGGACGATCGCGCCGCCCGGTTCGACGGCCGCCGAAGAGATCGCCAAAACCAGTGCCGAAAAAATCGCCCAAAATGTCTGAAAAATCACCGAAGGTGTCTGGATCAAATCCTCCGCCACCCGACACGCCCTGATGCCCGAACCGATCGTAGCGCTGCCTTTTCTGGACGTCCGAAAGCACCGCGTAGGCTTCAGCGGCCTCCTTGAACTTAGCTTCCGCTCCCGCATCTCCACTATTCTTGTCCGGGTGATAGCGCACTGCCAACCGGCGGTAAGCCGACTTCATTTCCGAGGGCGACGCCGATCTCTCCACACCGAGAACTTCATAGTAGTCCCGCTTACTTGCCATCAGCCTTTGTCTTCACATCACTCGGCAGGGCTTCGAAATCTCCCATGCCCTCTACCATCAAATTGGAAATGCGATTGGCGAGATTGGCGAGATCGTACATCACGGTTTCGAGTTCATTGCGATTGTCGCTTCCCAGTACACCACGCGCTTTGAGAAGGGTCTTTTTCACACTTCCCTTGTCGCTGTCCGTTATGAGATCTTTGAACTGCTCGGCAACCCGCTCGGTATTGAAGATCATCCCTTCCAGTCGATTCCGAATGCGCCGATCCTCCATCCTTACTTTATCTTCTTCGGCGTGCTCTTCGGCCTCCGCGAGCAGCTGTTCCACTTCCTCCTCTTTCAGACCCCCGGCGGGATTGAGTTCGATGCTCTGCGACTTGCCGGTAGCGAGATCGCGAGCCGCTACATTCACAATGCAGTTGGAATCGATCGCGAAGGTCACTT
>JAZFTL010000056.1:0-2509 GCA_036446675.1 Thermoanaerobaculia bacterium | reverse complement strand
GGTCTTGACGTAAGACTCTGGTCAGGACATGGCGTTCATTGAACAATCCTTCCAACCGTCCTTCTCTTTCGATCAGGATGCATCCGCAATGTGCTCGGCGCATCTTTAGAATGGCTTGCGCGACCGTGGCGGACGGTTTTACGGTCGGAGGCAGAGTGAATCCGACATCGGAGATCCGATCGGTCAGTAGCTTGCCGCGAAATCCGCTGCCTGCTTCCGGCAAGTCGAGTCCGGCGAGATCCGAACCACAGCTCTCGCAGGTATCCACTCCGGGAATGTTGTCGAAATCGCAGCTCGGACAGAGCATCTCAACCGCCTTCAGCTCGGGTTATTTTTTGGTCGAGCCGAGGAGGAAGGTTGAGCAGGGTTTCCGGATAGTACTCCGCGAGCAGGCGCAAAATGTCACGGCCGCCGATAAGTCCGGCCTCTTCGCCCTCGGAGTCGACTACCGGGATGTGACGGAAGCCTTTCTCAGCCATGGTTCGGATGGCGTCGGAAACTCGCTCATCGCTCTTCAGAGTCACCAACTCGCGAGTCATCAGATCTCCGATCGGCGTCTCGAGAGTCCCTTCCAGGGCGGTTCGGTACAAGATGTCCCTTTCGGTGAAAATGCCTACGAGACGATTCTGGTCGGCTACCAGCACTGCAACGCTGTGTTCGGAGTCGAGCAGACGGTAGACCTCTTTGAGGGGAGTCGCTCTGTCGACGCGGCAGACTGTGCGTCGCGGCAGATCGTCGATTTTCACTGAGGCAAGCAGGCTCTCGATGCTGGATCTCATGGCCACAGCGTACCATGAGGGCTCTGAGTCGATATCGAATGGCCGGCGCCACTGCGAGTCCGAAGGGGATTTCTAGGCCATCATTCCAGCCGAAAGAGACCAGTACGAGGTCGGGCTCGTAGGTACCGGCTTCCTCTCGAAACCTCACCAAACCTTGGTGAGAGGAGTAACCGACAACTCCCACGTAGAGCACCAGAAGAATACCGAAACTGTAGATCCAGGCAATTCTCCCGGTTAAGGGAGCCAGGCAGATAGCCGGCAGTACGAAAAAGACGCCGAGAAGGTGTAGCCCGGGAGGGAAGCGGCGAGGTTGCTTCGCTTCGATTGCAGAGTTCAAGCGAGATTTCTTGACCGCGCAGACTTCTAGTGCACTCTCCCGGAAGTCTCCGAGTCGTCCACTTGGTAGTCGTGTGCGACCACGAAGAAATAGGCCGAGGCATGCTCAGATTCGTTTTCAACCACCAGTTCAAAGACGAACTCGCCCTCCTGCTCACCTTCCGAATACTGCACATAGGCGACGGACTCCGGCGCGATCAGAATTTCTCCGGCCAGCCTCTTGCCTCGGATTACCTGAACCAGGTAGGTCTCTGGATCATCGGATGAGAGCTGCCAATGTAGGTCGTCATCGTCGTAGAGAACGGTGGTGGCTGTCCCGGCCCGCAAAATGCAATTTGGATGGACCACTAGCCAACTCCAGAAATCGTCGATGTCCAGAGTCGGAGATTCTCGAGCAAGTTTTTTCTCCGCCGCCATAGTGCGCACCTTCAGTTAATTACTGAGTGTGTCTCACCGATCTTTTAGCAACTAATCTTCGACGAATGCCACGCAGCGAGCAAAGGCCGCCTCTCCGCCCTTGAAGAGCCACGGGAAACAACCTAGCCTGAGCCGACGATTCTGCAGCTCAGGAGCCGAGATGCTGCCACCCAAGTTCTCGATGTGCATGCAGTGGTGTTTGAACAGGGCGTTGTGGGTGAGTTGGTAATCGCCCTCTGGAAACAACTCGTCGACCTTGTCGGCTCCGCCGAAACGCTCTTCAGCCTGCTTGCGGACCCGGTCGCAGTGTCCGAAAGTTCCTTTGCCTAGGAAGCGTCCGATCGGTAGATTCATGGGGTGGTCGGTCGATATGGCGTCGACGCCCCAGATGTGAATCTTCTTATCGAGGAGCCACTGCACCATGTCGCGATGCGCTCCAGGGTGAACGAGAATGTAGCGTTCCTCGTCGGGCGTCTCGCCGAACTGGCCGTATCTGTGCCATCCCGTGTGAAGAAACAGTAAGTCGCCCTCTTTGACTTCCACCCGGCTCTCGATCATCTCCGGGGTATAGGCGGCCAGCGAGTCCATTTCGTCGGTTAGATCGACGATGACACCAGGGCCGCAGAGCCATTCCAGCGGGATCTCGTCAATGGTCATGCCTCCGGTCACAAAGTGCCTCGGGGCGTCGAGGTGAGTGCCCATGTGATTCGAGGTCTGGATGTACTGAGCGTTGACCCCATGCTCAGCCTTGCGCTTGATGTACTTAACCTCAAACGGTGGGTAGTAGGGCCAGGACGGTGCGTCTTGATTGAGTGGCTGGGATAGGTCGTAAAGTTTCATGTGTCAGCTCCCTAGTTCGCGGATTCGTGATGATATCGAAGTCGTATTGTACTGGTTATTCGGCCTTGAAACTCCACTGGTCGAGCCTACACCGGGGCTCTTCGGCTACCGGCCGTAATGATCTGCTCGAGACGGTC
>JAZFTL010000055.1:0-3480 GCA_036446675.1 Thermoanaerobaculia bacterium | reverse complement strand
GTGGTGGGGGTCGTCGTCATCACCGAGATGGCTCTAGACGCTCAGGGATTAGCGAGCGTCGTATTCATACTGGGCGAGCACGAAGGACGCATGCGAATCGGCGTAATCCGACCACAGCCTGCAATTCTCTGGTTCCTGGGTTCCGGCCAAAGCGAGCCCCTACTCACGACTCATCATTGGACCAAGGCTGTCTTCGGCAACTAGCCGCTCTGAGAGCCTGTGAATATTTCCATATTCTGCTGCGGACACCACCAAAAGCGCCCAGCTACGTTTCGAAAGCTCGAAATAGCCAGCAATTCCTTCACTTCCGCGCCTTGCTGGGCACTTTCGGTGGCACCCTCGCGACGAATCTGGAAAAATTCACAGGCTCTGAGAAGATCTTGGTAAGACCTGAAAGCTTCCCTCGCGTAGTTCGAGGTGATAGCGGCTACCCAATTCGAGGTCGATCGTTGCAAGCGACCGTACCTCTACACGCTCTCCATCATCAAGTCGAATTCGATATGTCACCTCGTGCCCGAAAAACTTCCGGTTTTCCAGGGTGCCACAACGCTTCTGGAATCTGTCAGCTTCAACAAGTAAGAAGTCTCCGGGACGAATGAAAACTTTCCCCTCTCCGCACGTAGTATTGCAGGCACCGCTTCCGAAGCGACAGTCGAATCGCCCGTCGGTGACCTCGCACTCAACCCAGAATCCAGCACCGATGATCTCGGCAACCTCTTCGCAGTTCGGCCGAAAATAAATCTCTTCAGGAGGCCCCGACTGCAAAACTTTGCCTTGATGCATGACCGCTACCGTAGTGGCAAAGCTCAACGCTTCTTGCTGATCGTGAGTGACCAGCAGAGCGGTGGTACCTGAGCTCTCGAGGATTTCCTGTACTTCGGCGCGAACCCGTTCGCGCAGCCCGGCATCAAGGGCTGCGAACGGCTCATCCAGCAGGATCAGCTTGGGAGATGGCGCCAGCGCTCTTGCCAAAGCAACGCGATGCTGTTGTCCGCCGGAAAGTTCGTTCGGGAATCTTGCTCTCAACTCGCTCAACCCGACTAGATCCAGCGCCGACTGGGCGCGATGGTCCGCATCACTCAGGCGGTGAACTCCAAACAGAATATTTCTCCAAACATCGAGATGGGGAAAGAGCGCCGCTTCCTGGAACACCATCCCGACGCAACGGCCCTCCGGCTCGACCCAGCGCCCGGGTCCGGATACCCTCACTCCATCAATCGAAATCGCTCCGGCGGTGGGCCGCTCGAGGCCGGCGATGGCCCTCAAGAGACTTGTCTTACCACACCCACTGGCCCCGACGAGGGCCACAATGCTACCCGGCTCAACCGACAGGTCCACCGCGTCGACCGCGAGGTAGGTCCCTCGACGCACGCTCAACTTCTCAAGTTCGATGGCGAGCTCGGCCAAGCTACACCTCCACTCTCGCCAAAGCCGGGCGGATGATCATCCAGTAGAGCGGCGGACCCGAAACCGCCAACAGAAGGAGTGCAGGAAGCGCCGCCTGAGAGTAGATTCCCTCTGATGCCGCGCTCCAGACCCTCGTTGCCAATGTCTCGAAGCCTGTAGGCCGCAGAATGAGAGTCGCTGGGAGCTCTTTCATCGAAGTCAAAAACACTAGGCCTACCCCGGTCAGTAACCCTGGCCTAATCATAGGTAACGTAACTCGCCATAGAACAGACATTGGAGATCTCCCTAGAGTGCGCGCCACCTCCTCGAACACGGGAGCCACTCTCATAATCGACGATTTACTCGCGGCAAGCGCTTCCGGCAGGAATCGGACAACGTAGGCCGCGACCAAGAGGGTTACGCTTTGATAGAGCGGCAGCATATAGCGGGTGGAGAAGAAAACCAGGGATAAAGCAATGACGAGTCCCGGCAAGGCGTACCCCGAATGGGCCAGACGGTCCAAAGCCCTCGACCCGAGGTTGGGAAAGCGGATCGCTAATATCGCCACCGGTATCGACAACGCGACCGCACAAACCGCAGCGGTTGAAGAGACACTCAACGAATTGAGAGCTACGCCCCAGGCGCTGCCAATCGGGCTGCCGACGGAGATTGCGCGTACTCCCCAATAACCGATTACCGCAAGCGGAAGTCCTAAACTAAAGAGGGCAATCACCCCCAATAGCAGCTGCACGGGTACCTTCCAGGAGCCTAGGCAGACCCGTACCGGAGACGAAGCTCGAACCTGTGTCGGCCTACATCGCTTGAGAAAGAAACCCTGAATCGAGATCAGGATCAGCGTCATAACAACCAAAACGGAAGAGAGGCCCGCCGCTAAAGACCGATCAAAGAGCGATCGATACGCATTGTAGATTGCGAGAGTGAACGTATTGTAGCGAACAATCGAGACGCCGCCGAAGTCGGCAAGCGTGTAGAGCGCAACCAGAAGCGCACCCGTCAGCAAGGCCGGCTTCAACTGCGGCACAATCACCCGAAAGAAGGTCCCCCAGGCATCCTCCCCCAGTATCCGAGCACTCTCCTCGTAAGATCGATCCAAGTTGTTCAATGCCCCGATGAGAAGAAGAAAAATATAGGGGTAGGTGTAGAGCGTCATCATGAGCACTGCACCACTGAATCCATAAGCAATCTCGGGCAGCCGCTCGACTCCCCAAGGTTCGATCCAGCCCTGAAGGAATCCCTTCGGACCCAACACCGCGACAAAACAGAAAGCCGCAATGTACGACGGCACAGCCAGCGGTAACGCGCCGAGCAACGCCCATATCCGCCGTGCCGGAAGATCGGTTCGGGTCACACACCAGGCCATTGGCGTGGCCAGAAGTAATGCGAACCCGACGACCGAAATCGTCAAGATCCCAGTCCGCCATAGTAAGTGAAGAGTTGAAATCGAAAAGACAGCTGTGGAGTAGCCTTGCCAGCCACCAGCCACCGATCTGACAAAGACATAGACCAGTGGAAGCGCAGCGCCCGCCGCCGTCAGAACTGCAAGCCCTACGAGAACTAGCGGCGCTCTTCGCAATCCCTACTTCCCCGTGAAACTCAGCCCACCAAGCCACTCTCTGAAATCTGTACCAGGGTCTCTTCGAACCCATCGGACACCGCCCCGAAATCTACATCCGGAGTCCTGAGCGCCTCCAAAGGCTCGAGCTCCGCCGAAGGATCGATCCCCGCCACAAGCGGGTATTCGAAGGTTTCCTGCGCAAAGTAGCGCTGCGCAACATCAGACAGGAGAAACTCCAAGAGCCTTGTCGCTGCGGCACCCTTCTTGAGAAGTCCGGCGCCCGAGATATTTACGAATCCCGAGGCTTGCCCTTTCGGCATATAAAAATTTGCCGCCGGCGCGTGCGGATTCTCCTTCAGGGCTCTCAGGAGGTAGTAATGATTCACCAGACCCCACTCCACCTCACCGGCGATCACCGCCTCCACAATCGCACTGTTTTTCGGATAGCGCCGGGGCTCGTTCAACGTCATGCCTTCCAGCAACGCACCTAGATCTTCCGAGCCGGCTACCGCCCGGTA
>JAZFTL010000054.1:0-4030 GCA_036446675.1 Thermoanaerobaculia bacterium | reverse complement strand
CGATCAGATCGACCGACCGCAATCCCCAGGTAACTGAAGGATTCCACAACGCTGTCAGAAGCAGGACGGCAAGTGCGCTTCGCCACAGCAATGACTGCCACCGTCTCATCGGCACGAAACAACCCGGCTCATTGAATTCTGGGCGAGGGCGAGTGATGCGGTATTCGTCTCTTCACCGTTGCGATCATATCATAAATGAGAAAAGCGAATGCCAAAATTATAAGGTAGGGAGAGAGGTCTGAAGAAATCAGGAAGTCGCTTTGGCTCTGATCGCTATCTACACGCGGCAACTCTTGAGGAGCGATTTGCGATAAATTCGGCTCGAGCGAAGACGACGCAATCTGATCCAGGGTCTCGCGCTCGAGAGCGAGGTCGACCAATCCGGCGACGACCGCGGCAAACTCGGGCCGGCGAACCAGGGTCGGAAATCTGGTGTCCAGTCGTACCTCGATGGTCCTGCCCCCGGATCGGTCCAGGAGAATGAGGGGTATTTCACCCGACATCAGTATGGGGTGAATATCGTCGGTTACCAAAGGCTCGGAATAGTAACGCAGCCATTCCGGCTTTAGATAAATCCGCCGAAGGGGGCCAATGTCGAACTCCCATACAGGAGGGTCGGTTACAGGTTTCGGAGCATCGCCACGCTGAAACCAGATTTGTGCGGCCCGGCCTGCCGGACGATCGCGGCCACAAGAAACCGACAGCGCTGGATTTTTTCCTGCATCGAAAGTTAGCTCGAGAGACGGATGAACGGCCAGTGCTGCCTGAACGAAGGCACCACAACTCCAGTCCATTTCTACCAGAATTTTCGCCTCGACGGATGACAGATCGAGTGAAAGTACATCATCCAGACGTAAGTTGTCCTCCGGATCGAGTGCGGCCTCAACCGAGGTCTGAAGCGATGCGTCGATCTCGAAGCGTTCAACTACCTGCTGCCCCGGTTCGATCAAAAGATCAACACGCCTCAGCATCAGATCGCTCGTTCGAATGGTAAGTTGCCGTTTTGCTGTCTGATCGCCAGAGTTGTGAATCTGAACCAAACCAATTCGCTTGTTGGGATCCTGCAACGAATTGCGTACGGCTAGTCGACCAACTCCTACATTCTCCCTTGCCGAGCCAACTCGTACTACACGACTGATTGGTGCCGTTCGAAGCCAATCCACCAAATTGGGATCCGCACCGTCGCTAACCAGCCAGTGGCTGACGTCGGGCGACATTTGATTTGTAAGAGGCAATTCGCGTGCGAGAGGAACGAAATCGATCCATTCCGCCAATTCCTGTGGCCAACGATCGACTTTTCGGACGTCGAGATTCAAACTCCTACCCGCGATTGATAATGAATTGACGACTACTCGATCCGGTCCGACCGACTGCAGCGCGTCTACAAGGGCAGAGATAGCGCTCTTCCATCGCGGCCCCTCTTTCTCAGAGGTGGTCATGCTTATCGAGTCGTCGAACCAGACCTCGATCGTTGCGCTGGCAGGTAGTTTCCAGATTGGTTGTGCAAGACCTACGAACAGACAGATTGCCGTGATCGCGCGCAAGCGCCAAGCCGGATCGGAAATCCTCGCACTCCGGCCAAGCTTGCTTTTCATGTCCGGAGAACCCCAAAGAAAGAGCGCCGAGACCTCGCGAACTTCGGCGCTATTGTTAAATCTGTGGAGCCACCACATGAGTGGTCCCGCCGCGAGAGCCGCAATTAACCACCAAGGTGATGCCAGTTCAGCCATGGCGTCCGCAGGCCCGCATCAGATGCTCGACAATAATGGCCTTCGAGGATTGCCCGGTTTCGCATGACGTCAAAGGGATATCGTTGTTGCGGCAGTAGTCTGCCAACGCCGATTGCAAATGTTTCACACGCTGATCGGCGCCCCTTTCAGAGCCCTCCAGATCTTCATCCACGAAAAGCTCTTTGCCACTTTCGATATCGCGCAAGGTTACCGGGGCCTGCGGACCCCGTTCGATCTCGCGCCGAGAGAGAACCTGCAGGGCATGAACGCGCCCGCCAAGCTTTCGCAGCCGGTCGAGCCCCGGCTGCATAAGGTCGCCGGCCAGAAAGTCGCTGATCACGACCACCGAAACGTGCCGTCCGAGTTCACGAGAACAGGCTTGCAGGCGCGATCCGCCGCCGGTTCGGCGCGGCGCCGAGGCCAGCAATGCACGCTTGGTCCGTTCGTATTGATTTCTGCCGCGCCTGGCCGGGCAGTGCGCATCGACCTTCTCGCTGAAGGTAAGCAGCCCGGCGCGAGCATTCATTTGCAGCAGGATATAGCTCCAGGCGGCCGCGAGATTGATCGCGAGGCGCCATTTTTCCGCGCCGTGGATACCCATCGAGGCGCTGCGGTCAAGGCAGACGTACCATTGCGAGAAGGCGTCGTCCAGAAACTGCCGCACCAGGAGGTTCGTGCTGCGCGCACTGGCGCGCCAGTCGATCATGCGCAGATCGTCACCGGGCACATAGTCGCGAAAATCCAGGAAATCCATCCCGCGGCCGCTGCGATAGCGATGGTGCCAGCTTCCGTCGGTGACGATCGGCCGGTTGGCCAGAAAGCGGTTCGCGACGCGCGCGATCCTCGCCAGTTCGTTCTCGTCAATCTCTAAGAGAGCGTCTTTGACTGTTTTTTGAGCCATTCTGCAACAAGTTCTCCTAGAACCGCATCTGTCTCCACGCCGTCAAGCTGACTTGCCATTGTCAGGAAAACCCGGTGACGCAGGACAGAAAGCGCTGAGGCAAGCAGGTCGTCGATAGCAACATGGCCCCGGCCTTCGACCAGCGCGCGGACTCGCGCCGCTCGGAGCAAGGACTGTAGAGCGCGCGGGCTCGCACCGTAAAGTACATGCTGTTTTACCAGGCTGCTGCCCCCCTCGTTCTTGGGGTGGGTCGAAACAATCAGATCAACGGCGGCTCGTTTCACATGGCCTGAAAGGATTACCTCGCGAGCCTGCGCCATCATCTCGGCTATTCGCTCTGACGACAGGACGACGTCAAGATTCCTGGCGCCTTCGGTATCCAGTGCGCAGTCGACCAAATCCAGCAGCGCCCCCTTCGATGGATAGGGCACGACGATGTGTGAAAAAAATCGATCGAGCTGCGCTTCCGGCAAAGGATAAGTGCCTTCGAACTCGATCCTGTTCTGTGTCGCCAAGATCCAGAACGGCGAGGGAAGCTCATGCTTGACCCCCGCATAGGTCACCTGCCTCTCCTGCATCGCCTCCAGCATAGCCGACTGGGTCTTTGGCGGGGCTCTGTTGATTTCGTCAACAAGAACCATCGAAGCGAATATGGGCCCGGGTTGGAAACGAAAGCTTTGTCTATCCCCGTTCCTGCCCCCGGCCAAAACTTCGCTTCCCGTGATATCCGAAGGCATGAGGTCCGGAGTACATTGAATGCGTGAGAATGACACTCCGATGCTCTTGGCCATGGCGATCGCCAGCTGGGTCTTTCCGAGACCGGGAAGGCCGTCCAACAATACGTGCCCTCCGGCCAACACGGTGGTCAGCAGCTCCGATATCACAGCCTCCTGGCCGACGATAACGCGGCGGATGGCAAGTTCGAGCCGCGCAAAGTCATCTCGAAATCGCACGACCTCGGCGTTACCCAACTCCAGTTTCATGGTGATGGCGCCTGTTGCAGTCTCGCAAGGTACGCTTGCGCATAGGCTCTCAGGCTGGGTGGAAACCACACTTCATAGCCGACCTCGGCCGACCCATCGGTTGCAGCCGGTCCTTTGTCTTCATGAGCCAACGAGCTCAGGCCCATTTCGCTGATTTCAAGTGGCCGCGCCTTGCCTTCAGCCGAGTCACCCGAGCGCCGGTCTATGTTGACAGGACGCACGCTGAGGTTCGGGTCCCCGGCAGTTTCAGAGGGCATGGAAGCCAGATCTGTTCTGTGTCCGACTGTATCGCCGCCGGCCGTACCGTGTGGTGCTTTCGAGAACGTCGCAGGGTCTTCAGCAGTGCTCTCATCAACGGTCGTGGTTGGTGCCATTTGATCCCCCTGCCCCAAAGCCACTCGACCCAACGGAGCCGG
>JAZFTL010000053.1:0-2155 GCA_036446675.1 Thermoanaerobaculia bacterium | reverse complement strand
TGAGCAACTTTTCAAGAAAGGAAGGCTGAACATCCTGAGTTGCTCCACAACCATGGAGATGGGCGTTGATATCGGTGGTAACGCTGCAATGATCCAGGTGCGCCGATGGCCGAATCTCCGGCCCAACAGAGCCGCTCCAGCCAGTGGTACCGCTCGAAAGAGACACTCCTCCCAAAACCCGGCCTGCAAAGAGATAGTGATCGAAGAGAGCCACGGGAAGTAAGTGGCCAAAATATCTGGATCGAACAGCACCTCGGAAGGTGTCCACCATCCGAAGTACTTTCCCGAAACCAGATAGAGAAGAACTTCATATGCAAAAAACAAAGCCACCAAGAGGTAGGCCGTTGCGGTTCTCCCGAGTAGTTGGATGGAGCCCAAACCTTGCGGGGACCATGCTGTCCAGAGCTGTAGATGATGCGGAAAGGCGCGACGGGTCAGACTCTCGGCGGCCATGAACGATAGGCTGTACAGGAGGGCGAGGCCGAGGAATCCAGCCAGAATGAAGACTGCCTCCTGGAGGACAAAGGTGCCGGCAGGAACCGCGGTGTCGTAATCCATCCAGAGCAGCGGCCACCGGTTGGCGGAAGTCAGAGCCATCAACAGAGATACGAAGATTCCCCACTTGATCGGCTGCCGCCAAAGTACCCAACGGCGGCGCAGCAAATAGGAGAGGCCTCCGACACAACCAATCAGTAGGAAAAAGACGAGGCCAACGAATCCGCCGGCGCCGATCGCCGAGTTGACGGACCGCATCTCGCTATAACGTCGTTCGAAGGCTTCGGGTATATCTACGAAATGGACCAGCCCGGTAAGGCGGTCACCGCCAACTACCAGGCGCAGGCGATAACGTCCTTCAGCAACTTCCAAATCAGTGCGCTGATAGACCAGAGAGTGATCGATTCTGCCACCCGAACGTCTCTCGCTGCCAACTTCCACGCGTTCGTACTCACCGAGGTCGATCCCCCAGTCCTGGGTTGCCGCATGCTCGGCAAGCTCGAGTGCCTGTTCGGTGTCGAGGCTTTCCCCCGGTTCATCTTCAGGCAGCTTTTGGCGAAAGCCGTAGGGCAGTCCTTGCGGCGTGAATAGGATGGTTGTTTCCAGCGTCTCTCCGCTGGAAAAATGGCGTACTCTCCATGTGTAAGGTGAATAGACGTCACCGCGAAGCATTTCCCGAAACGCGGCGCTCCCGCCGCCCTCGAGTTCGACTAAATTCTGGGTCGCCTCATCGAGTTCGAAGGAAGCAGCCTGCCGATACCCATTCGGGCCCCAGTCGTATCTCTCAGCGAGCTGGCGCGCCTCTCGCAGCGCGTGGGCTCGATCCATCCTCAGATCGAGCGTCACGATCGGAAATGCCGAAGAGAAATACCGCATCGCGACGCCACCGCTCAAGAGAGCGATGAGCACGAAGAGAACCCAAAAGATCGGCTTTCTAGTCAGAGTCTTCACCTCGGATGATCAATAATCCCTGATCCAAACTCGACTGGTTCCAGTCGAGTTTAAGTTGATCGGAGTCTATTCGAGGCATTCAGCAACTTCGAGTATCCCCAAGTTGCTCGAAAACGCCTCTAGACCATCACTAGGATTTCTGCGGCTCGCCGCTGGGGGTATAGATGGGCGCCGGGAAGTTTGCCACGTTGGCACTGCCCTTTTTGGGCTTGGTGACGCGACTTACTCCCTGTTTCTGTACTTCGTCGATACGTAGCACGGCATGCATGGGAACGTGGAAGCGCTCGACCCCTTTGAATTCGTGTTTGAGCTTCTCTTCGGAGGGGTCGAGAACCAGTTGCGAGCGCTCCCCAAAGAGGATTCCCTCGACTTCGACAAATCCGAACCAGGAGCCTTGCGATACACTGCTGGCGAACATCTCGTACACCTCGCCTTGACTGACGAAGATAATCTTAAAAACTCGATCGTGGCTCATATTGGTGGAAAGTCCTAGAAGGGGAGTGTAGTGGCTACCCTGTACACCCTATCACGCCGCCGTACCGAGAGGAGCTTGCAAAATGAGAGCGTTTGAGATGAATCGGTCAATCCTCACCGGGCTGGCGCTCAATTCGTTGGCCCTTTTCCTCTTCAGCTGTCAGCCGGATCTTGCAGACACCCAGATCACCGATTCAATATCACCAAGCCGCTCCACAGGAGTTCGGGTCGCTCT
>JAZFTL010000052.1:0-3207 GCA_036446675.1 Thermoanaerobaculia bacterium | reverse complement strand
TGGATAGCCTGCGCACAGTGATCGAAGAGACGGGAGATGCTCAACTACTCTTCTGGGAACCGCAGTTATTGGATGCTCGCCCATGAGTCGACGTTGCGACCGCGTGGCGGATCTCCTCCGGTTCGAGATAACAGATCTTATTCAGCGAGAAATTCAAGACCCTAGGGTCGGCTTGACATCGGTGACGAATGTCGATCTTTCTCCGGATCTACGCAATGCTCGCGTAAGCTTTTCCGTTCTTGGAGACGATGCGGAACGTGTCAGCACCATTGAGGCACTGCAGCAGGCCAAGGGTTTCATCAAGAGCAGGCTCGCGAAACGGCTGAGAACGATGCGAAGAATTCCTAAACTGAGCTTTGTGCTCGATCGCGGCGCCGAGCACAGTCAACGAATTAGTGATCTTCTGGAGAACTTGCATGACGGTAATCAACCCACCTGAAGCACTCATTGAACAGATCCGTGCGGGAAGCCGTTTTCTTCTGTCGAGCCACTTGAGTCCAGACGGCGACGCTATCGGATCTGAACTGGGCCTGGTCAGGGTTCTTCGGAGCCTTGGAAAGGGTGCGGTGATCTGGAATCGGGATTCTGCTCCGAAGGTCTACTCTGCGATAAGTGGCAGTGCCGACATTCATGTCGGAGATCAGCCTCCGACAGGGTATCCAGAGGCCTTCGACACTGCGATCGTACTCGAGTGTCCCTCTCTTGACCGCACCGGTCTGCAGGACGCCCTCTCCCAACTGCCCATCCTCAACGTCGATCATCACCTCGGTAATGAGCACTATGGAAAAGTAAATTGGGTCGACACTTCTGCTCCCGCTGTTGGAGAGATGATTTTCCGGGTGGCACGCTCCCTCAAAGTAGCTCCGGATGCCGAAACTGCCACCATCTTTCTTCTGGCACTCGTCACCGACACCGGAGGCTTTCGATATGCCAACACAACCCAGGCGGCATTCGAAGCGGCGGCGGCTCTGACCCAGGAAGGGGCCCGGCCCGAGCGGGTTTCAGAGATCTTGCATGAGAGCTATCCGGTGTCAGCTCGAAGGCTCCTGGGGGAGATGCTCGGAACTTTGAAATTGCATGCCTCTGGACGGGCGGCAACTGCATACCTCTCACAAGAAATGTTCGTTCGGACGGGAGCGGCCGAAAGTGACACAGAAGGACTTATTGACTACCTCCGTTCGGTCGAAGGAGTGCAGGCGGCGGCCCTCGTGCGGCAGAAAAGCGACGGCTCCATCAAGGTTTCCCTGCGCAGCTCCGGACCAGTAGATATCGAACGAATCGCCCGCAGCTATGAGGGCGGAGGCCATCGCAATGCCGCCGGATTCTCGGTCTCTCATGACGATATCGACAAGGTAATCAGCACAGTCGCCGTACAGCTTGCTGAATCGCTTTCCCGCTTCGATGCGAACAGCTCATGAACGACGGCCTGCTGCTCATCGACAAGGCCTCGGGCCTGACTTCACACGATGTCGTCCAGCGAGTTCGTCGAATTCTCATGCTGCGAAAAGTCGGGCATTGCGGTACCCTCGACCCCAGCGCGACGGGTCTCCTGGCGATTACTCTCGGAAAGGCGACCCGCTTGACGCGATTTCTCATAAGAGCTCCCAAGGTTTACTCCGGCGCGATCCGCTTTGGTTCGGCCACCGACACCTACGACGCCTCGGGCAAGGTTACCCACGAGGGCGACGCGTCGAATCTAACCGACGCGCAGATCTTGGAGGAAATGGCTACTTTCGTCGGCACCTTCGACCAGGCAGCACCGCCGTTCAGCGCGAAGAAGACGAACGGCGTTCGCTACTACACACTGGCTCGGCGAGGGGAGAAAGTTCCGGAGGCGTGTAAGGAAATCACCATTTTCGAATTTTCGCCACGTGGGACGTTGGGAGGAAACTCACTGGGTTTCCGGCTAGCCTGTTCCTCTGGAACATATGTCCGCAGCGTTGCCCACGACTTGGGTAAGCGAGTCGAATGTGGGGCTCACCTCGAGTCCCTGAGGCGTCTTAGTGTCGGCCCGTTAGAGGTTGCTGAGGCGCTCACCTTGCCTGCCCTGGAAGAGCAGGTGGCGTCCGGAGTAGCCAGCTCGTCGTCCGCCTGGATCCCCTTGGAGAAGATTCCTCTGCCCTTTGGTCACTTCGTCACCGACGCCAAACAAGAGCGTCGGCTGACAAACGGGCAAACAGTGCTGATTCGTGAATCAGATTCGTCCGAGGGCGATTGGATAAGATTGCTGACCTCGCGAGGCCGGCTTCTCGCTATTGGTACGGTGGTCGAGAGAATCGGCGCCGGCGGGGTGGGCGTGGTCCAGCCACGTATCGTCTTCAAGTAGATTTCCCTAGCACTATGCTAGTCTGTGCCACGAAAAAGAGATATGGAGGAGAAGAAGTTGTCAGATAGCAAACAAGCCAAATCGCAAGTCATAGAGGATTTCCGGTCGCACGAGACCGATACCGGATCGACCGAAGTGCAAGTCGCACTGTTGACTCATCGCATCAAGGATCTAACTGAACATTTCAAAGTCCATGCGAAAGACCATCATGGAAGATTAGGGCTACTAAGGCTTGTAGGGCAGCGGAGACGACTGCTCGACTATCTCAAGTCACAAAGCTATGAGCGCTATCGAACCGCTATCGAGCGCCTCGGTATCCGCAAATAGGTCCACAATCCTAACCTCGAAACCAACCCGTCGACGACGCTTCCGTGACCTAGAGGTAGGAAGGGTTGTCGTAGGGGGTAGTCAAGACAATGGCAATCAAATCGAACTTGTGAAATATGTAGTAATAGGAAGAGAAACATGCGACTGAAAAGAGAAATTTCGCTGGGTGACAGTGTCGTCACCCTCGAATCAGGACTACTTGCCAAGCAAGCTGACGGATCTTGTACCGTTCGGATCGGTGACACCGTAGTACTCACCACCGCCTGTATGGCCAAATCCGGAACACCCCGAGACTTTCTCCCGCTCACGGTCGACTATCGTGAGAACAACTATGCCGGTGGGCGTATCCCCGGAGGGTTCTTCAAGCGCGAGGGCCGGCCAACAGAGAAAGAAATCATCACTTGCCGGATGATCGACCGACCGATGCGACCACTTTTTCCGACAGGATATTTCAACGAAACCCAAATTATCTCATTCGTACTCTCGGCAGACGGTGAGAATGATCCTGACATTATGGCCATCAACGGCGCTTCGACCGCCCTTGCTCTATCGAC
>JAZFTL010000051.1:0-2976 GCA_036446675.1 Thermoanaerobaculia bacterium | reverse complement strand
GAGCTCGAGATGGTCAACGCTCATGCGCGCGAGCAAGGTCTACTAGGTGATGTCTTCTTTGAGTTTGATAAATATGACCTGGCGGCGGAAGCGCGCGAGCGCCTTGCCCAGAATGCTCGATTCATGCGAGATCATCCTGAGTTTACCTTTACCGTGGAAGGGCATTGCGACGAACGTGGAACGAATGAATACAACCTGGCCCTCGGCGACAAACGAGCCAATGCGGCCCAGTCCTACCTCGACTCTCTGGGCGTCGCCGGCAGTCGGTTTCGCGCCATTAGCTATGGTGAGGAGCGGGGCTTCTGTACGATCAGCTCAGAGAGCTGCTGGCAGAAGAATCGTCGGGCCCATTTCGTAGTCAGCGGCCGAGCAAATTAGCACTCGACGCAGGTTTCATTGCGGCATGGTGTGAGCGGGGTGAATCGAGTCAATCGAGCGAAGATGGGGAGCCTCGTGCGTTTCACTTCGCCTACCGTCTTGTTGCTGGTCGGCTGTGTATCTACGTCCGACATCGAGAGCATCCAGTCGCAGCTCGGAGATATTCAGCGACAGCTGTTGCAAGTTCAACAGCAGGGTTCGAGTAAGGAAGAGGTGCTGGACCTCAAGAATCAGATCACTTCTCAGACTCAATCACTCCTCAAGTCGGAGGCCGACATGCAGGTCGGCCTCCAGGAACTGTCGAGCCAGATAGATCAACTCCAGGCCAATCTAGAGGACACGAATTACCGTCTAGGTCAGCTCTCGCAGGTCATAGCTGCGACTAATCAGGAACTCAAGGCAGTTCGCACCAACCTCGGTGCGCGCGCCGGCGGAAATAATTTTTCGCCCGGATCGGTGAGCACCCCCAAAACGCTCTACCAGTCCGCCCACAACGACTACAGCCGCGGAAACTATGACCTGGCGATCCGAAGCTTTCGATCTTATTTGGAATTTTTCCCTGACACCGAGCTGGCCGATAACGCCGCTTACTGGATCGGTGAATGTTACTTCAGCCAGGGAAAGCACAGTCTGGCGATTCGGCAGTTCGACATTATACTCAACCGCTATCCTCGCAGCGACAAGCTCGCCAGTGCACTCTTGAAGAAAGGGTATTCCTATCTCGAAGTGAATCAACGACAGAAAGGGGTGGTGCAGCTGCGCCATGTTGTACGCGAGTACCCCGGCACGGATGAAGCGAACTTGGCCGCACAGCGCTTAGGCGATCTCGGCATTGACGCGGGATAGCAACTCTTACTAGACTTCGCCTCGACGTCGCGCGGCGCGGGGCCAATTTCCAGCGCTACCAGCGAACTCTGAGGAATCTTATGGCAAATATTAAATCAGCTGAGAAGAGAATTAGACAGAACGCGAAACGGCGTGAACGGAATCGATCTCAATTGTCGAAAATGAGAACCGTGGTCAAGCGCATTAGAGCCAAAGTAGCAGACGGGGAGGTCGAAGAAGCAGCGGCTCTCTTGCCACAAGCACTGAAAATTATCGATATGAGCGCGAATAAGAGGGTCATTCACTCGAATACTGCTGCCCGAACCAAGTCTCGTTTAGTCAAAGCAGTATCGTCGTCTCAGACTTCGCAGTAGCTTGCAGGCCCGCAATACGAAAGTCGGCTAGGGTCCCGTGTTCTCTAGAACCCCTCTAGAATGTCGATCACCAGTGTCTCGGCGAATTTTACCGCTACCTCTTCTATGGCCTCGTTTTGGCGATCAAAGAAATCCGTTTCAGATACCTCTAATTCGTAGTCTTCCTGGAACCGATATCGATCCTGTTGCCAGATCACTTCGCCTGAGTCTCGACGTTTAAAAAGCATTTCGGCTCCGATAATTATCTCGTACGCGGTAGCCCGTCCCTCGTCCCCAAAAGAGACTGGGCGGACGATGAAGCTGGTGACCGTGCCCGACAGCAGGGCATCTGCCTCCCCTCTCGAGCTGACGACCTTGAAGCGCTGTCGGGTCACAAATTCGTCTGCAATCGCTCGGGTGAGGAATTGATCGACTTGCAGTCGCGCGGTGTTGTTGATCAAGGGCTCAATATAGATATTACGAACGTCTTCAGGCAAATTGCTGGCGCGGCCCACTAACGCATAGCCACAGCCGCTCAGTATGGCGCTCGAGAGAATAAGTACTGCCACTCTGTGTTTTTTCAAGCTCACCTCGCGTGTTGATGTTCTCATGTTGAATACGTCAATGGTGTCAGGTTACGGTCCCGGGAAATGACTTCTCCTTGAGCAGCCCATCGAGCAGCCCGTTAACAAACCGCCCAGACTCCTCTGAACCGAACTTTTTAGCAAGTTCGATGGCTTCATCAATGACGACGAGTTTCGGCACATCGATCTGCGACAAGAATTCATACACCGCTACTCGTAGGATATTGCGGTCGACTACCGGCATTCTCTCCAGCCTCCAATGATCTGCCTGGCTTCGAAGTAGGTCGTCGATCTCCGCCTTCCGCTGGAGGGTCCCTTCGACATCCGCTTGGTTGAGGATTTGTTCCGTTCCGAAAGTGTCTCCCACCTTGAACAGGGTGCCGTTGGGTTCCGGGTACTGCCACTCATTAGCCAGGCTCGGCAGGAAGAACTGGTTGTCGTTGTCCTCGGCAAAGTGGCCCTGCCACGGGTTGGTCCGGCGATGAGCCTTGAAGCTCTCGAATCCCAGTCCCTCGCTGAGGCGGCGCAGCTCGTTGAAAACAGGCCGGTCCACGGTGTACTGGGTCATGTAGCGGAGGAGGTTGGCTCCGGGGCGCCCCGAGCCATCCCGCCACTGCTCCCCCGCCCGCATCACCTGGGGGCCGGAGGAAGTCACGGAGAGGAGGGCGATTCGGCCCTTGGGCGTGTCCAGATAGGCTGGCGAGCGAGCCTCCGACATGTTACGGCCCGTACCGGCGTGGGGCATGTCATACTTGTCCAGGTTGCGAATATTGGTCAGGATGCCGTTCTCGCCAAAATCGTAGGCATGGTTGTTGGAACAGGACACCATCTTGATG
>JAZFTL010000050.1:0-4243 GCA_036446675.1 Thermoanaerobaculia bacterium | reverse complement strand
TTCGGAGTGTAGCCGAAAGTCTCATGTAGAAGGAGATATTCTCCCGAAAGCGTCGTGTTGAAAAACGGCGGATCGTCGGAGTTGACCGCCAGCTCCACGCCGGCCTTTCGCAGGCGATCGAAGGGATGACTTGCTGCATCGGCCACCACCCCGAGGCAGATATTGGAACTCACGCAGACCTCCAGGGGAATTTCTTGATCGCGCAGTATCTCTACCAAGGACGGATCCTCGATTGAACGCACCCCGTGGCCGATCCTCTCAGGCCTGCAGATTTCCAGAGCGGACCGTATCGATTCCGGCCCTTGAGTTTCACCGGCATGGACGGCGATCCTCAGACCTTCAGCGTGGGCTACATCGAAGTGCTCTTTGAAAGGCTCGTTGGGCTTCGACTCAAAACCCGAGAGGCCCAGGGCGATGACCCCTCTATTTCGATTATCCAGCGCCCACTCGACCGTGCGATCCGCCCGGTCGACACCGACGTCCCGCACGATGTCGGGGATCAGCCGCATCCGAGTGCCGTAGCGGCGTTCACCCTCGGCCATGGCTTCATCCAAAGCATGCGCAACTTCTCCGCCATTGGCGCCATTGGCCAGATGAGTTCCTATAGTGAAATGGACTTCGCTGTAGAGCACATTCTGTTCGGCCTGATGCGCCATGAAGTCATAGGTGATCTCTTGGAAGTCCTCCGGATCTCGCAAGCATTTTGAGCAGGTCAAGTAAATCTCTATGAAGTGCGCAAAGTCACTGAACTGAAACCATTCACGGATGCCCGCCGCGTCATCCGCCGGCAAACGCACCCGGTGGCGCCGTGCCAGCTTGAGCAGCGTCGTCGGTTCGATGGCCCCCTCCAAGTGCACATGGAGTTCGACCTTCGGCATACTGCGAACGAAGTCTTCTATCTCGCTCAGAGCGGGCCTACCTCTCCTACCTCGCGCTCCTTGAGCATCTGACCCATTCTTCGCAAGGCGTTAGCCGGGACGAGTCCCTCGAGGTTTCCGCCCAGAAAGAACACCTCTTTCACCAGGCGGCTCGAGAGGTAACTGAAGTCTTCTTTCGGCATCATAAAAACCGTTTCCACAGCAGCATTCAGGCGCCGATTCATCAGCGCCATCTGGAATTCGTACTCGAAATCGGAGACCGCCCTGAGTCCGCGAACAATCGTTCGCGCCCCGATTTGATTCATAAAGTCGACCAAGAGGCCCGAGAAGCTCTCAACCCGAATTTCCCTCTTTTGATCCACCAGCTCGCGAATCATGGCGACTCTCTCGTCGACACCGAAGAGCGCCCTCTTCTCTTCGTTACTCAGCACCGCAATAACGACTTCGTCGAAGATCGTGTGACAGCGGTCCACGATGTCGAGGTGACCGTTGTGAATCGGATCGAATGATCCAGCGTAGACCGCGATCCGTTTTCTACTCATTGGGCTCACCAAGTAAGTTGAACGTCATTGCATTGAAGGCGGCATCGGTAACACGAAGCAACAACAGGGCATCGGATTTCAGGTGTGGCACCTCAAAGGTCTCACTGCGCTCATCAAGCATACCGTCAACCGCCAACAGGGGCCGCCATTCTCCGGCATCGACACTGAAGACCGCTTCGCGCAAGGGACTCAGGCTGTCGGTAATCGACACTCGAAGAGTTTCGCCGGCTCCGCCGCGGATGATCTCTGAAAGGGCTGGCGGCGAATGGTCGATCAGCACCGACTCGCTCGGCAGGGAACTGGTCAGACCGGGGGGAGACGCCTGCTCGTCGCGATCCACGGCTTCGACTCTGAATCGGTAAATCCCTTCCGGCAACGCCGTTGCATCGAAACTAAAGTAGGTTTCCTTCAAGTCTCTCTCCATCTCCATCCAGGTACCCAGCGGCACCTCGGTTCTGAATGAGAGTCGATACATCAGGTCGTCTTGATTCACATCTTCAGCTTCCCAGCGGAGGGTTCGATAGCCATACTTCCACAGAGTCTTGAGTCGTCCATTGGTGCTCGAAGGGACCGGCACGACAGTACTGAAAATACCCTGGCGATTGGGATTGGCCGGTTCGTACACCTGATTCGTCGGGTTGAAAGTGCTCGGAACCAGAATTTGCCCGGGATCCAGCACCTCTACGCTCACGATTCGGGGAGCGACGTTACGTTGGCGGTACGAGATTGTTACCTGTCTGAGCTCCGGAGTCTGAAAGTCGTGACCCTCGAATTTCCCCCGCCACTGGAAATAGCGCCCGGCCGAAACATCCTCCAAGCCGAGCTGTCTACCACCTTTTCCCGCGGTCCACTCCGACCAGGTATCGTCAGGATCGGAGCTCAATCCGCTCCGAAAAGAGAATCGAATCGCCGTCTTCGCCGCGAGTTCACCTTCCCACCTGAAGCTGCCGAAATCCGCGAGCCCTTCAGCATCGAAGCTCTCACTGGTGTAGGTTCCGCTCCGCACCGATTCGCGACCAATACGATAGAAGGCTGAAGGGTTGGTGGTGGCGAATGCCCAACCCTCTCCGTCTGGTAGGAATGCGACAACCTGTTTTTCTTCGAGATCCTGTTGCAGTACTCCTTGGCGCCCTTCTACAGAAAAGATCTTCCCTTCGAGACCGGTTCCTACCCAGAGTCTGTCCTTAGACCAAGACAGCGAATAGATCGTCTCGCTTTCGAGTTGCCACAGACTTTCCGCTACTCCATCCAGTCCGATGCGAACCACTTCAGAGCGAGAGCCGCCAAAGCCATTCGGTCGGCTTCCAGAAAAACCACCAGCTGGAGAGGCGTCTGTTTATTCGACTTCCGTGGCCTGAGTCGAGGCACTACCTTCGCTGTCAGCTGCATCCTGTCCTTTCTCATGAGTGGACTTTGCAGTTGCCACTTCCGAGAGGTCGACTAAGCTGGCCTCAGAAGCCAACAGAGCCGCGTAGATGATGCCTTCAGGGTCCGTGGTAAGTGCGACCACCTCTGGCTGGGCTGCATCAAAAAGCGTCTTGACTCTCCCATCTCCACTCAGTCGCAGTACTAACCCAAGCCCGGCGGTACCGATGATGAGGTCACCGCCCGGCACCACTTTCAACGCTCTGAGATGGCTGTCCTTGCTGTCGTAGACTACCCGCCCCTTGCCTTGGCTGTCGACCGAAAAGAGTTTTCCATCCGTCCCGGTAGCGACCAGGAGCTCGCCCTCGAAGGAGCGCGTCATTGCCCATATGTAGATCTCTTGCGGATCGAAGAACTCCTCGCCCCTGCCGTCTTTGATGCGATAGACCTTGCCATTTGGCGATGACCCGGCATAAATAGTTCCGTCGGAGTCGACATGGAGCGCAAAAATCTCCGGCTCCGACGCGGAGAAAATGGTCTTGACGTCGCCCTGCCTACTTACCATCAGCACATTGCCCGAGTTCCCGGTGCCGAGAACCCAGCCCTTTCTGTGAGCTGCTGCTGTGAAGAGAAACGGTTCATCAATGCTCGCCAGTCGGCGAGCTCGATCTCCCAGCCGAATCGTCCCCAACGGACCGATCTCCAGGTCCCGCAACTCGCCTTCCAGAAAGCTCGAGCGCGCCTGCGACTGAAAAAAACGCACTTCCTGTCCAGCCTGCGCAGCGCTGGTTGCCAAAACAGCTACGACCAACAGTGCCTCGAGACAGTCGGATAGCCGGCCTCCTGGAAAACTCGACATTTTCTTTCGCTCGATTTTCAATCTGTCATCCTCGCGCCGACTTCATGCCATTTTCTCGCAATCCCCTCGCATCCAGACCCCGCGCCGCGCAGTTTCATTCCGACCTGGTTGAGCTCGTTGCGAATCGATCCGGGTCACTCGGATTCACTCTGGGTCGCGGCTCCTCTCTGCTTCAACCGTCAGGTCGATCCGAATGAGTCCCGTCAGCGGCCTCGCAAAATCGAATGCCTCCTCGTGTGCAACGGTTTTGTTGACAGCTGCCACACTGCTGGTGCCTGAGGTCTGCCATATCGATTTGATTGAAGCCGGTAGATCGGGCAAGACGTCTCCTCCTTGTCGGATTCCATCTCCTCCATAAAACCCCAGCACCACCAGTTCATTACGTGAGTGAAGGGAGCGGAGAAACCGCATGGCCTGTGAGAAGTTCGTGGGATTCGGTTTCTCGAGCGAGAATCTCGCGGCATCGATACTCGAACCGTCCCCGACCAATAGCGAGTAGCGCCCAAACGGAACCGAAGCCGGCACTTGAACTTCGACCGACCTGCGAAAGCGCCCACCCCTATAAGCGGAAAACTCCAAGTTCAATTTCAGTCTCTGGC
>JAZFTL010000049.1:0-2260 GCA_036446675.1 Thermoanaerobaculia bacterium | reverse complement strand
CCGCGGGCACACTTCGGGCACAACCCCCGAAGCCTCTCCGTATTTCTTCCTTTGCGGAATACCTATCTAAATACTCATGAGAGTATTTGAGGCCAGGGAGGGGGAAGGAAGATACCTTCGTGAGATACCTCCTTGACTGCTCAAGGGTTCCTCACCCAACCATCTCGGGCTATGTTTGGCTAACGCTCCAAGCCGTGGTTAGCACGCTTCAAGGCAGTTGCCGCTGAAACCGGACATGTCTCGCGAAAGACCCCGCGGTGGTCACGAGCATGGTAATGATCTCTCCTTGTGTATCGCGCTCGAAACGAAGACGCTCGAAGAACCAGCGATTGCTAGAAAATTGATCCGCACCCGTGGACTTCAACTCGATCTCGCCATGTCGGCGATGTCGAGCTACGAGCTTGCCGTTCTGGACGCCTAGAGAGTAGAAGGTTCCGAGCTCGGAGCTGTCGTAGCGACCCTGATACTCAGCGAGCTTCTCCGGTGTCATCTCGGGGTGCTCGACGGGAGCGATTTCCATCAGCTGGTTATTTGGCTCCTCGCCCTCGTCAGCCGAATCAGCCGTCAGCTGCAATTCAGCGGCGATCATCTCCGCCTCCAAGTACAGCTCTGCGACGGCAAAAGAAACGTCGAAAGGTTCGAAGTTTGCGAAGTTGCTGAGTATGACAACCGCAAAATGTTGTTCGGGGAACCGAACCAGGAAGCTACGGAATCCCGCGTCTCCGCCAGAGTGAGCGATGGCGGTCAAACCGCGGTATTCATCGAGGTAGAGTCCGAAGGCATAGGCAGGGTTACTCCACTCCTGCCCATCATCGTTGAGACCACCCGACTCGAGCATCGTTTTGATGACGGAGGGCCCTCCGACATGCGCCGTGTCAAAGTTATTGGACCACTTAGCTAGATCCTCCACCGTCGTGAAAAGGCTCGTGGCACCCACATTCGCATAGCTGAGAACGCCCTTTCTAAAACCTAAGCTAGCCTCTGCATGTGGGTAATACGAGTAGGCTCGGTTGGGCACCAGATGCTCGTGATCGTCATGAAAGTGGGTGTTGTTCATCTTCAGTGGCTCGAAAATGTTCGCCTGAGTCCATTCACGGAAGGACTGGCCGGTAACTCTGGCCACTGTCTCTGCCAGTAAGGTATAGCCGGTATTGCAGTAGGCACGCTCCTCGCCGGGGTCGAAGTTCAGTTCCTTCTGATTGCGTACCATGGTCAGGATGTGTTCGAGGGTCATCACGTCGTCCCAGCGCACGCCAGCCAGCCGAAGCAAGCCCCATTGATCTCGCAGACCGCTGGTGTGGTGGATCAGATGGCGCAGTGTGATGGTCTTGCCGAAGTCAGGCACCTCGGGAATATGCTTGCGTACGTCGTCGTCCAGCGACAGCTTGCCCTGATCCGCAAGCATGGCCACGGCGAACGCCGTAAATTGCTTCGATACCGACGCCACGTGAAAGATGGTGGACGGAGTGATCGGAATCTCGTACTCAAGCTGGGCGCTACCAAAACCTTTCTTGTAGATGGTCTTACCGTCCTGGATAACGGCCACAGCGGCTCCGGGCGAGTCCGGTCTGTCGACAAGCGCCAGAAGCTGGTCGATCTTGCGGGCAGGAGTCCGACCTGCCTTCTCCAGACGGATGATCTCGACGGCATACTCGCCAGGACCCGCGTTCTCATCAAACGGCGCGATCTCGATCCTGTAGTCGCCCTTGGCCTTGCTGAAGAACGAGACCGATTCCGAACCCGAATCCGTCCAGCGGCTATTGCCCACCTCTACGATCTGCTCACCGTCCGGCCCGTAAAAGCGAAGCACGACATTGATACTGAGTTGGGCGGCCGCCAACAGCAGATACTGGTTATCCTTGAGCTTGACTCTATACTCGTGGCTCTCGCCGACCGTCAGCGTGCGTTTGACTGTCTCACCCAACGTGAGCATGGGCGGCTCTGCAGCCCGAGCCAGCGCTGCCACGAACATGCTCACGAGAAACGAGATGACAATGAGTTGATTTCTGTTCATGTCGAATCTCCTACTGGACCAGAGAATAGGAAATTCTCTGCTTATCCACTTCGCTCCGCCTCGTGACCGGATGTGACATCGCTAGATCGCATGCTGGTGTTCCAAGGAGGACCACCGAACGTCAGTATACTGAAACCGTTTACCCTGGGTGCCTACAGAGATTGAGCGTATGGGCCGCTCAGGAAGTACACCCTCCCCCGATTCGCCCTTGCAAGGCTTGACGAAAGCTCTAGTGTCCGGATTGCT
>JAZFTL010000048.1:0-4458 GCA_036446675.1 Thermoanaerobaculia bacterium | reverse complement strand
TCCTCGAATCCGAGTCGAATCCAATAGATCATCGCCCGACTCCGACGTGCCAACCAAGTAATCTCGCGCATTCGTAAGGCGCTGTGAGTATCGTATCCGTCGGACAGAACTATCACGACACGCCTTCCCTGTCTTTGCTCCAACCTCTTGAGAGCCATGTAAAGGTGATCGTTGAGAGCCGTCCCTCCCTCTGCCCGAATCGTGCGAAAGCCCGAGGTCAACAGGGCCAGGTCACTCGAGAAACCTGTCAGGTAGAGCAAGCGATCGGAAAAAATACTCATTGAAACGTCATCTGTGGCTTTCATTCCTCGGATGAAGGCTCGCGCACCGTTCAGGGCAAACTCGAGTCGACGCCCCTCCATACTGGCACTGGCATCGATCAGAAGCTTCGCAGTAACCCGCACATCGCCCCTACCGAACGTGACGATGGTCTGTCCCTGGCGACGGTCTCTAATCTCAAAGTCTGCCTTATTTAAATCCAGCACTCTCTGGCCGCCGGCCACAACCGTCACATAGAGCTGCTGAAGTTCGGCGTCTACCTCGATGTCGACCCGAAATGCAGGAGACACCAGCAGAGCCCTCGCCGACGCTCCACCCGATTGGTTGGCCCGCACTTCAAACCGATGCTCGCGGTTCTCCTCGCCGACATCAACCCAAATCCGATACGGCGATTCGAGCCTCTCGCCGGCCTTGACTCCGTCAAGGAAGAACTCGACGATTTCGGAGCCATCACCGTCAAAGATCTCAGCTACCATTTCGACCTCTCCAAAAATGGGGACACCGGGCTCCGGGCTCAGCAAGTCCACATCCAACTCAGCTACTAGGGGTCGACCGATCAGCCCCAGACCGATACCCAACAACAGCACGAGGAGACTCCTCATCCGCTCAGTGCCTCCAGTAAAGCCCCCAGCCGGTCCCTCGCTTCCAGAGAGAGTCTTTGCCGCGCTCGCTGCATCGGCGCCTCCGGCCAGGAGTCGTAGATCTTGCGGGCCGAGGTGGAGTGACTACCGGGCTGACCTTTCAGTCCGCTCAGCAACTGCGCCGAACGCCCCGGTTCCTTGAGGCGGTCATAAAC
Organism: Thermoanaerobaculia bacterium; assembly: GCA_036446675.1. Taxonomy (GTDB): domain Bacteria; phylum Acidobacteriota; class Thermoanaerobaculia; order Multivoradales; family JAHEKO01; genus JAZFTL01. The sequence goes on along the minus strand of JAZFTL010000048.1, from coordinate 3,383 downwards.
ATGCGCTAGCAACAAATAGGTAGATTGTTCCTCGGGAATTTGCACAATCGCCTTTTCCAGAATCTCAGCAGCCCCGCTCAAATCACCAACTGTCAAGTGGATACGAGCTGATTCCTGATATGCCAGGCTGCGCACCCATGACTGGGCCGAAAGTGAATTGGCCTGAGTAAGGAGTCGTTTAGCTTCGCTGGAAGCCCCACTGCGACCAAAATTTATGGCAAGGCGCAAGGCACCTTCCGCAGAATTCTTCCTCACCCCCACAAGCCGGGTCAGGTACGAGATAGCCTCGGCATACCTGGCATGACGCTCCAGGCCCGCTGCCATACCCAGCAGTGCAGTAACGTTTTCCGACTCATACTCCAGGGCAGCCAGGAAGAGTCTCTGGCTGCTGCTGAAAAGACTGGCCTGCTGGAGATATCCGCCGAGACTCGCAAGAGACTCCGCAGCAAGGCTCTTCGAGCCTCCGGCCCGAATGTAGACCTCGCACATCCTCTCAATCACGTTTCGGGTATGGGAGAGAAGGGCATAGAGACGCCTGCCGCGATAGGCCTGATACAGCCCTCCATGTAGCACAATGATCGGCACCAGACTCTCTTTGGAATTCTCTGCGAGCTCCTCTCCGACTTCAATTTCTGCGATTTGGAGGCTTTCGAGCGCTCTCCCAAAACCCAGCCTCATCGTCTCCGACTCCATTTCAAAGACCGCAGACCTTCCCTCCATATCCGACGCGGATGCCAACTTCCCCAAAGCCACCCGATAGTCCTCTTTGAACTTATGAATCCGCCGTTTTGATTTTGGCTTCTTGGCTACATCAGATGAGACCGTCCGCTTCTCAGAGGGCTCGTCTTGTGCCGCCGAAGAGCCTCGCGCCAGCCATCTCAAGTCAGGCCAGAGCAGTTTTCGAGCCTGAGGATTCTCTGCCAGAATGAATATTGGCTGTGGTGTAGAGTAAGCGATCTCGCCAGTTGGCCCCATTACTGCGAAGCGCGCCGCATACTCGGCGGTAGGTAGATCGGGTATCGTGAACCGAACCCGAACTGCTCCGCGCTCACCCTGGCCCAACGTCTCCTCGATCTCCGCCACGAACTCAGCCTGAGCGACGATCTCTCCTGAATCTCTCGATACGAGGATCTGAATTTTCCCAGTCGGTCCAGTCGGCAGCTCTTCCAAACCAAAAATGAAAGCATGTTCCTGGCTCGACGCGACCATCACCGGATATGCCGACGGGCTCAGGGCGTTACCTCCTATGGAGTATTGGAGGGTCGGCTCGCCTGGCGCGGACCACTGACGAATCGGCAACCAGAGGTCCCGTTGAGTCGGTTCCTCGAAGAGGGCCGTCAACCTGGAACTTTCGATCGACTCCACAGCCGGCACCTCGATTTCGATGCTGCGCACGCCATAGGCCTGCGAGTGATAGTTTCGAACCATGATGCGGATGGTGTACGACCCGGGTTCAAGGCCCAGCTGTCCATAGAATTTCAAGCCGCTTTGCCAGATCGCCTCGCCGTAGGTTCCTACATCAATTTGAATCGCCTCTGCCATAAAAGCAACCACTGAGCCACCCTCCGAGAAGACATAGGCATAGAACTCGACGCGGGCAATCTCACGCTGATTGTTCTGCAGGAACGAATTGCCGTCGACTTCGACAAACAGTAAAACCTCAGAATCGCCGTTCGGCTTCGGAAAGGGCGTGGCGAAGACAGCTAGAGCAATCGGGCCACCTCGATCTTCGGAGATGAGGAGCGACACCACCTCGGCCCTCAATCCACGCAACTTATGGGCTTGAAACACGATGTCTCGGTCGAAGATCCCTGGGGGCTCGACGAGATCGACCGCCCCTGAGGATGGAGCCGCCGGCTCGCCACTCTCATCGATCGCAACAGCGGCCGGCTGAGGGCTTTTCAACCCCTGGGCGCTCCCGCCAGCGACAAGAACTCCTCCCAGAATAAATACGAGCGCATACACCCGTACGCAGTGACTAATCCTTGATCGCATGATGAGAGCGGGACCGTCCGCTAAGACTGCGAACCATCCTCGCCAACGGTCAAGTTCAGAATCAACGTGGAATCGACCCGCCCAAGTTGATCTCGGACACCTACACTGATGGTTTTCTTGCCTCGATTCATCTCTAACTTCAGAGGATACGCCGCCACCCCTGCCAAGACTTCTAGGATCTGGGTATTCGGAATTCTCAGGGGAACTTCGATCTGTTGAAACGGCGAAGTGCCACCGCGCTCGTCGCGAGCGATCACTACGATTGTGAGCTTACCAACATGAACGTCTTGCTGCGGCAAGAGGAGAAGATTCTGAAACGGTATTTTGATGGTGATCGGCACCTGGTAGCGGTTCTTGCCGGTCTCGACTGCGTCGCCCGGATCGAGCCGAACATCCAGAGTATTCTCCACCACTCCATAGTGCAAAGCGGACAGGGTCAGGTCTTGCAGATGCGATATTGGATCTTTCTCTCGATAGGTTCGGAGAAAGCGCGCCGTGAGGTCACGGTCTTTCATTTTGACTTCGATCTCATGGAAGTCCTCATCAGCAAGAAGTCGGTTGTAGCCTACCGAGTAGAAGTTCTCGAAATCGCTGACCATGAGTTCCAACAAGCCGCCCAGATTGGAGGTTCGCGTAAATGCCACACCGCCGGTCCCGGCAGCCATGTCGAGTAGAGAACTCTCCAAGCTGAACTGCTCCAGGGTCGCCACGTCCTGGGAAGTCGCGCTCCGACCCGTCGTGGTTCCCGATCCGCCGAACTCAGCCGAGCCACCCCCCCCTCTCAGCAAACGAGAAGATCGAGCGATCGGATAAAAAGTGACCCCGCTAGCACTGGCGTGCTTGACCATCTCTTCTACGCGGTTTGAGACATCGTATTTTCGGGATCCGAAGAGCAGCGCCATATCGCGCAGGTCATCGCGTGCATCTTCAACCTGCTCGTTGCCGATCCAATTTTCGAACTTGTTCGTCCATGCCTGCGCCAGGGAGTCGGCCGGCCGGGTCTGCAATCCGTCGCTGACGTAGAGCACCGCCTTGCGTCCCGGCATCCCCGCTAGCGAATCGGTGAATTCAGTCAAGGCCTTACACGTTGCGATAGCCTTCTGCACCTTACGCTCCGCCAACTGGCGCACATCGAAGGCCGTTCGCTCAGCGTCCAGAATCGCTGATTCAAAATTCGCCGCCGACTCCAATCCCACCGGTTGCGGAAAAAGTCTGGCACTCTGGATGGTCCTGATCAGGCGCCGATGGTCGGCCAGGTACTGCACGTGACGTCCAACCTGTGTTTCCAGCAAATCCAGTGCTGCAAGGAGCGCCTTCGAATCATTCGTAAACTCTTGGGTGACCTGCACGGCATCATTCATGGTCACGAGCATCACCTGATCGCGTGG
>JAZFTL010000047.1:0-2124 GCA_036446675.1 Thermoanaerobaculia bacterium | reverse complement strand
TTTCGGTCGATCGACAAGGACATCGTGGGAAATCTTCCCCCTGAACTGGTCGATACTCTCGTCGACCGTATCATGCAAGATGGGATCAGCTCGGCGTATCCCTTTGCACCCCTGGTGGTCGACGCGCTTTTGGAAGCCGCGGACGTGCTGCATGTGACTCACACCCTGGCAGTGATGCCGGACGATCCGGCGCTCGGGGAGTTCCGCGAGGAGTTCGCCGGAATGCTGGGGTTCATTGTGGAGCGCCCGAATGAGGCGAAGCAGGTCAGTGAATCATTCGCCGGGGCGGACAAGGTGATCGGCAGTAACCGACTTTTCGAACGCATCACCAAGAGCCCCGATGACCGGATCGACTCAAAAGCTTTTCTTAAGGCTCGTCTGCTCGACCTCTTTGTTGGCGACTGGGATCGCCACCGCGGGCAGTGGCGCTGGGCCACGTTCGACAGTAAGAAGGAAACTCGACATTGGCTACCGATCCCTGAGGATAGGGATCAGGCCTTCGCCGATCTCGATGGAATACTTCCCTGGATTGCGTCCTATTCGTTTCCACAGTTCGTCCGATTCGGCGGCGACTATCCGAAAGTCATGCGGCTCCACTGGAACGCTCGCGAGCTGGATCGAAGGTTCACTTCCAACCTTTCGCGGGACGACTGGGAGGAGGTGATCGCTGATCTGACTGCACGACTTAGTGACGACATCATCGATGCAGCGGTGCACAATTTGCCTCCAGAGCATTACGCGGTAGATGGAGAGGAACTCCTTTCTGTGCTCAAGCAGAGGCGCGACGGACTAGGCAAGGCGGCACGACAACTCTACGACGTGCTGGCCCGTGAGGTAGATATTTACGGTACCGACGAAGTCGAAGCTGTTCTGGTCGAGGCGCTCGACGCCGACCGTGTTCTTGTTGAGTTGAGGTGGGATGATCCTGAAGCGACTACCTATCGGAGGGAATTCGATCGCGGCGAGACCGAGGAGCTTCGGATCTATCTGCTTGGCGGCGACGATCGCTTGACGATCCGGAGTGCGGACAAGCTGCCGATTCCCGTGAGAATCATAGGAGGTCCTGGAGATGACCAATATACAGGGTCGGTATCGGCGGCTGGTCTCCAGATCTATGATGACACCGGCTCGGTTCAGCTGCCCCAGGACTCGGAGGCTCAGGTCAACACACGACCCTACAAAGAGTGGGAGTACGCCGACGATGATCGCGCTCCTGAGCCGGATGCCGGAGCGTGGTGGCGCCCCGTACCTTGGTTCAACTCAGGTCCGGATCTCGGCATCTTCTTTGGCGTCGGCTTTACCAGGGATCGCTACGCCTTTCGAAAATCTCCCTTCTCCTCTCGGATGACCGTGCGCGCCGGTTACGCCACGAATGCGGCCAAGGGTCGCCTGGATTTCCATGGTGTTTTTCACCGAGAGAACGCCAAGCCACGACTCGAAGTCGAAGCTCTCTTTTCTGGGATCGAGGTCGTTCGCTACCACGGCGTAGGGAATGATACTGAGCTACAGGGCGACGATGAGTTTCATCGAATCAAGCAAGAGCAGTACTCCTTTGCTCCAAGTTTGGTCGTTCCTGCAGGAGCTCACACCGAGTTTTCCTTCGGCCCAACCTTTCAATACATCGACACCGGGGAAAATGAGGACCGCTTTATTAGTACCCTCGGAGATCTCTACGGAACTGGAGAATTCGGTATGGTCGGCGCTCGGGCGAGAGTTGTCCGGAATACTCGCAACACTCAAATCGGGGCCACTCGGGGCACCTTCTTCAGTCTGGAAGGCCGCGTCTATCCAGAAATCGCCGATGTGGAGGAGACCTTCGGCGATGTACGGGCGGAGGCGGCGATCTATTTGTCACCACCCTCAGATCGGGTGACCTTAGCACTGCGGGCAGGCGGGCAGAGAATCTGGGGTGAGTTTCCCTACTTCTCAGCCGCTTTCATCGGAGGGCCTGGGACCCTACGCGGCTGGGATGTACAGCGCTTCGCAGGGGATACCTCGGTCTACGGAAACGCCGAGATAAGACTCCATGTAAGCGATTTCTACTTTCTCCTGCCGGGTGAATGGGGGATCTTCGGACTGGCGGATACCGGCCGAGTTTATGTCGACGGTGACAGCCCGGGAGGG
>JAZFTL010000046.1:0-2389 GCA_036446675.1 Thermoanaerobaculia bacterium | reverse complement strand
GAGCTGATCGTAGATACTCGCTTTGTTCTCGTTGCCGGCAGGGGTGCAATCGATGACGACCGTAGCTCTTGCCAGGGCCTCGCTGGCGCTGTACGTGACTTTGTGACCCAGCTGTTCAAAGGCCTCGATCCGATCCTCATCCACCGCAAGGCCGGCGCCGCGATCGATCAGATGGCTAATGCGTGATCGATCCGAAGCCAGGGGGGTTCGCTTGTGAAAAGTTACTTCATCGATCCCCATTCGATCTCTAAAATCCTCGAACAGGCCGATCAATGGCTCCCCTATGGTTCCGGTTCCGACGATGTGAACAATTCGCTTCATTGTAGTCCTACTCCGCTATTCTGCCGCATGAATCGTCGGACCAGGTTTTTGCCAACCGCATGGGTCCCTGTCCTATGACTCACTGGCCTCGGCGTTGCCGTCGTCGCCGACTTCCCCATGTCTGCCGCCTCCCCGCCATTTCGGATCTCGGTGGGCAAACTCATCCAATTCACCCGGTACTTCGAGCAGAGTCCGCGTTTGAGAAGGATCGCAGAGACCATTCTCACATTCATAGGTATACACATTCCAGCCATCGTTCTGAGAATAACCACAGAGGGTCTGATAGGTCCCGCACTGACCGCACTTGATCGAGAGATTGCGAATATTGATCATTACTGAGTCCTCGATTGGGCTGATCTATGCACCCTCACCCGCCCTCGAACCTGACCTGGCACCGGTAGCGGGCCTCTATCCGGCTCCGACTTCGACTCCGACTTCGCGAAGTTCTCGTCTCAAGGTTTCGGTTGGCGAGATTCCAGCATGAAGATAGGCGACCTGACCTTGGCGATCGACGATCATGACTGTCGGAAACGAGAAAACCCCGAGAGGTTCGCTGAGGCGCTCCTCAGAGTCTAGGAGTACGGGGTACCGAAAAGGTCGGTCTACCACAAATTCTCTGACGATCTCAGCCTCTTCGGCAACGCTCACCGCCAGAAATTGTACGCCGTGAGGTGAATATTCCAAGTACAGTTGCTCGAGAATTTCCGCCTGCAGGCGACATGGTCCGCACCAGGTGGTCCAAAAGTCGACAATGACGACTTTACCCAACAAGTCCGTGAGCCCGAACTCAGTACCACTGAGCGAAGCGAGTCTTACTCCCGGTGGTGAAAGTTGGTTGTTCTGTGCCGTCGCCGGGACTCCAAGGTTCCATCCCACCCAGAAAGCGAGCCCCACGAGACCGGTTAGGGCGAGCCCACCGAGCGCCCGCCGTAGCCCCACGAATCGATCCTGTCGCAAATCTTTCATGCATCTCCCAGAGAGCGATCATACGATACCGCTGTTAGGAAGAGAACAGCCCTTTCGCGACTCGGCTGCCCGGCGGCATTCCAGCAGTCAAGAGCCCGAAATCGAGATCCATTCGAACCCGGCTACCTCACCTAGGCGAGTTAACTGCACCCACTCGATGAGCCACAGTTCAAACACTTGTAGCAAGTTCCATTGCGGACCATTATAGACCCGCAATCATGGCAACTTGGGGCGTCCTGCTGGTAAAGAAACGCTACCTCGCGGCCGGCTGTCTTGCCGGTCCCTAACGCATCTGGAGGCAGGACCGAGTCGCCGGCGCCCGCAGCGGGCTCCTCGTCCCGCAGGATGACTCCTGCAGCCTGTTGCTCTTCCCGCCCTAGAAACTTGGACGCCAGCCAACGGAAAATGTAATCCATAATCGACTTGGCGATCGGGATCTCCGGGTTGTTGGTGAAACCAGAGGGCTCGAATCGGGTGTGAGTAAACTTGTCTACAACAGTCTGTAGGGGCACGCCGTACTGCAATGCAATCGAGATCGCGGTTGCGAAAGCGTCCATGAGCCCAGATATCGTGGACCCCTCCTTCGCCATCACCAGGAAAATTTCGCCGGGCTTGCCGTCTTCGTACATCCCAACAGTCAAGTAGCCTTCGTGCCCATTAATCGAAAATTTATGAGTGATAGCGCGCCGTTCATCTGGAAGCTTGCGCCGATACGCTTTCCGCTCGCCCGACTCCGCCTGCTTCTCTGTCTGCTGCTCTACTTCCTCGGAACTCGTCGAGAGCGGTTGACTTCTCTTGCACCCGTCCCGGTAAATCGCTATTGCCTTAAGCCCTAGATTCCAGCCTTGAATGTAGGCTTCTTCGATCTCCTCCGGAGTAGTTTCTTCCGGCATGTTGATGGTTTTGCTGATGGCCCCCGACACAAACGGTTGGACCGCCGCCAGCATTTTGAGATGCCCCATATGGTGAATCGATCTCGCTCCCTTCGACGCTTTGAAAGCACAATCGAAGACCGGCAGGTGCTCGTCCTTCAGCTCTGGGGCTCCCTCGATCGTGTCGTGCTCATCGATGTATTCCACGATCGCGCGAATCTGCTCCTTGT
>JAZFTL010000045.1:0-5334 GCA_036446675.1 Thermoanaerobaculia bacterium | reverse complement strand
GCGCCAGGCCTTGGTCAGGGCGTCCATCGCCTCTTCCTTCTTGTTCAACTCGCAAAAGGTACAGGCCGCATTGTAGTGAACGAGTGCTTCTTGCGGTCTTAGCACCATCGCAAGATTGGCCTCGCGCATGGCGTCGTCCTCTCTACCTTCAGCCGCGTAATCAGACGAAAGGAGGATTCGAGCCCGCGCGTCCTCGGGCACCTCTCGCAGTTGAGACTCGAGAGCCTGCATTCTTCTCTGCCTGAAGTTCTTTTGAGCCTCGGTCTTTCCAAGGGCGCCCAGGGCATTCCCGATGGGCACGTAGACGTTGTAGTCGGTGCCGCTCGCTTCGATCGCCGCATCCGCAATATTGACTATCTCCTGATAATTGCCCGCCGCAAACAGGGTGCGCAGCAGAAGGTAGTAGGCACCTTCACAATCCGGCTTGCGCCCGATTACTGCCCTGGTGATCTGTCGAGCGTCCTCGTACTGTCCTTTGGCATAGAGAATCCAGGCTTGGGCAACCATGACTTCGGGCACGTCCGGCTTCAGGGCCACGGCTTTCTCGGAGGCGGCACTGGCGCGATCGAGCCACACAGTTTCCCGCGCGTAGTTGCAATGGTAGTAGGCGCACACGTTGGCGATGGCGGCATAGGCGAGGGCAAATTCGGGATCCTGCGTCACGGCGTTCTCGTACATTTGGAGCGCGAATTCGAGGTCCTGGCGGGTGAGGCGCCGCGCATAGCTCCGACCGCGCAAATAGAGATCGTAGGCCTGAAGATCATCGGTCGGTTTGGCGGCGAGCTCCTCCTCCTCTTGGGGAGAGAGGGTGATACGCAAAGCCTCAGCAATCTTTCGAGCGATCTCGTCCTGGACTTCGAAGATGTCTTCCAGGTCCCGGTCGTAGCGCTCCGACCAGAGTGGAAAATCTGTCTGGGTATCGACGAGTTGAGTGGTGATCCGCACCCGATTACCGGCGCGCCGGAGGCTACCCGTTAAGACGTAGGCGGCGCCGAGTCGCTGGCCGATCTGTGCCGGGGTGACCGGCTTGTCACGAAAGGCCAAGATGGTGGGCCGAGAGAAGGTGTTCAGACCCTTGATCTTGGAAAGTTCGGTGATGATGTCCTCGGTAATACCATCGCGAAAGTACTCGTCTTCCTTGACGCCGCTCAAATTATCAAAGTACAGCACCGCAATCGATCTCTCGGTTTGGTGACCCGATCCGGGCTTCGAGTCGATTTCAGCGGATGATCCGTGCCGGCCGGAATCGAGATCGCGCTTCAGCCGCAGGAGATCGGTCTTGAGCTCAGTGGCCGTCTGATAACGAAAATTGCGGTCTTTCTCCAGGGCTTTTTCGAGAACCCGACCCAACTCGGCCGGCAGCGAGGGATTGACTTCGTCGACTGGTCGGGGATCTCGGTTAAGAATAGCATCCAACACGAGCGCTTGAGAGTTGCCCCCGTACGGCTGCGATCCAGAGGCCATTTGGTACAAAACGACGCCGAGTGAAAAAAGGTCGGTGCGCGAGTCGGTGAGCTGTCCCCGCGCTTGCTCTGGCGACATGTATTGCACCGTTCCTAACAAGGCTCCGGCCACGGTGAGATTGTCGCTCTCAAGGACGGTTTCCGCCTGCGAGGACGAGTCCACTTCAAGAGACTGCCCCGACTGCTCACGCTTCGCCAGACCAAAGTCTAGAATCTTGACTTGACCACGCTTGTTGATCATGAAATTAGCCGGTTTCAGATCACGATGCACGATCCCTTTGGAGTGAGCCGACTCGAGAGCGTCAGCAATCTGGATTCCGACGTCGAGCAGCTCGTCGATCTGAAACGGCTGGTTGCCGAGCCGCTGTGCCAGAGTTTGGCCTTCGAGGAGCTCCATGACAATGAAATGACGGCTCTCGTACTGCTCGATGGCGTGGACGGTGCAGATCCCGGGATGGTTCAGGGCCGAAGCGGCACGCGCTTCACGCTGGAAGCGCTCGAGGATTGCCGCATCGTTCTGCATCTCTTCCGACAGGAACTTGATCGCGACGCGGCGTCCCAGCTTGCTGTCGTCGGCCTCGTAGACGACGCCCATCCCGCCTGAGCCAACCTTGCTGAGGATCTTGTAGTGCGCGATAGTGCTGCCGATCATGTCTTTCATCGCCGGAGGGATTCCCTTCTCCTTTGGCCTGCTTCCGCCGAAACTGGCATCAACGACGCCTCTTCAGCTCTTCGGTCCAGTTGACAATCAGATGGATGGGGCTCGAGGTCTGATCGCCTGACGTTCCGACTGCGAGGAAGCGTTGGCCGTCTGCGGTCGGATAAAACCGTCGATCATTCAGATCGCTCATCTCAACCGTGAACAGTTCAGTAATAGCTCCGATCTGAAAATCATCGCCTCGAGCGCTAACCTCGGCACTGATGATCTTGCCACTCGGGTCTCGGTAGAAGATCTCCTTGCCGTCTCGGCGCCAATTGGGTTCATCGCCACCTGACAGGGAGACCTGCCACTTCCCCTCCGGTTTCGGAAATGCCGTTACGTAAACCTCGCTCTCACCGGATTCGTTCGAGGTGTAGGCCAGCCAGCGCCCGTCTGGCGACACTCCCCAACCGCCCTCGGCAAATTCCGTCTCGAGAACAGCGAAAGGGTCACCTCCATCCCGTAACGGCAGCGCCCAGACATCCGGTCGCCCACCACCTTGAGCGTCTGTAAAAATCAGATATTGCCCATCGCGAGCCAGCCCACCGGGCCATTGGTTACCTTCCTTGGCTAGGAGCAGCTCCTCCGACTTGCCGCCGCCGACGCTTTTCTCATAGATATCGTAATCTCCACCACGGTTAGAGGCAAAGTAAATGCGCTCCCCGTCCGGCGACCATTCGGCCGAACTATCGTCGGCAGAATCAAAGGTAAACCGGGAACGCAGCCCTCTTGCCACGTCGAAGATCCACAGATCTCCATTCCCCGACTCGTCATCGAGTACCCCAACAACTGCCTTGCTTTCGTCCGGCGATAGCGCCACATGACTGTAGCGGCTTTCATCTCCCAACTGACCGTCGACTCTGCCGTTGCGATCGAGCCAGAGGAGAGGGTGCGCCCGCTCAATAGTCCCCGACTGGTAGGCAAGCAGACCTTCACTCGTCGCCGAGAAGACGGCCATCGCCGCGGCGTTGATTGTGAGAATGTTCTCGACCAGCGGAAAGGCATCGCCGGTGAACTCGAGAGCCTCCGGATCGAATGGTTGGGCCATCAAGGTGCGATCCCGTGTAAACAGCAGATGGCCCGCTGCGTACTCAGCCTGCTCTTTGGTGAGAATCAATTTCTTGCTCACTGTGCCGTCGAGGGAACCAACCCGCAGACTACGGTCATCGCCGCTAGAGGTGCGGGCTAGATAGAGAAATCTGTTGCCGTCGGGGAGAAACCGAGGATGCCGATGGCTGTTTACCCCGGCCTCGGTATCCAACTCTGTGACCGGAGTCGACTCGCCCCCTCCTGCCGAGACCTTGTGCAAGGGGGTGTTGAAAGAGGGTGCGAAGACGATCACCCCGTCCCGATTCCAACTGCCCCCTTTGCCGACCTCCGTTTCGCACAGCGCGACCGGAGGACTGCCCGCCGCCTCCACCTTCTTGAGTTTTCCTTGAGCGGCGAAGGCGATACTTCGGCTGTCGGGCGACCAGAAGGGGTACTGAGCTCCAGCAGTGCCGGTCAGAGATCGGGCCGACGCCGCATCAAGGCCGCGGACCCAGAGCATTGAGGTACCTTCCTCATCGACGGCCGTGAAAGCAAGCTGCTTTCCATCTGGAGAGACCGCTACGGGACCGGGGCGCGCCGTATTGAGATGAAACACCGTCCCTTCGGGAGGAAGAATCGACGACCGAATAACTTGCTTGGGGGCACCGACCTGACGCCAAAGCAAGAATGCCGTAGCGACCGTGGAGAGCAGAAGGACAACTGCCGCCACTTTCCAGAGCCCGACTCCCTTGCTGGAAGTCATAACGCCGGCTTCTATGGGCATCGAATCAACGGGAGCCTCTAGATCTCCCGAGAGCAGGATCCGTACTTCGCCGATATCCCGGATCCGCATCCGGCTCTCTTTCTCCAAACAACGCTCCAAGAGTGAGCGGACTTTTGGTGGAAGATCCTTCGGAAGCTCCTCCCACTCCGGTTCCTTGTGCACAATGGCGCCGAGCACATCGGTCAGAGTCCTGCCCCCGTAGGTTTGCCCGCCGGTGAGCATTTCGAAGAGAACGCAGCCGAATGCCCAGATGTCGGTCCTTTTGTCCGCCTCGTCACCGCGCGCCTGTTCCGGGCTCATGTAGCTGGCGGTGCCGAGTATGACTCCCATCCCGGTCATCTGTGCCGTCAACGTCGGAGATTGTGAGAGCAGCGGGTCACCAGAGGCGGAAGCCGGCGAATCCCAGACTTTGGCCAGCCCGAAATCGAGAATTTTGATCTGACCTTCAGGAGTCACCTTGATGTTGGCGGGCTTGAAGTCGCGATGCACGATACCCATCTCGTGCGCCGCCTCGAGTCCTTCCGCCATTTGCTTTGCCAGGCCTAGTGCCTCGTCGATCGGCACCGGCCCACGGCCGATGCGCTCTGCGATGGTGTCTCCTTCGACCAGCTCGAGAATCAAGAATTTCTTTCCATCGAGCTCCTCGAGCCCGTGGATTCCGGATATGTGGGGGTGATTCAGCGAGGCCAAGACCTTCGCCTCGCGCTCAAACCGGGCGAGGCGCTCAGGGTCGGAGTTGAAGGCCTCTGGAAGCGCCTTGATCGCCACCTCTCGATCAAGCTTGGTATCGGTGGCACGATAGACCTCGCCCATGCCGCCTTCACCGAGTTTGGCCGTGACCTTGAAATGAGACAGAGTCTTACCGATCATCAGAATCCCTTAACCCCCGCGGTCCTAAATAAGTTGTAGACCGTGAAGCTTATCCCGACTTCATTAGGATTTGTACTTCAGTTGCCGGAATCTTCCAAACCTTCAGCCAGCATCAGAGTACGGGTCTCCTGAATGACCGCGAGGACTATTGCTGTACCGTCAGGACTGACGCCGAACGATTCGGTGTTGAGATTGTCATAGAAACCGGCCAGCGGTCGCCGGGTCGCCGTGGTGTCCTCTCCTGGAACGAAGTCCTGCGCATAGATTCCGATCTTGCCACTCTCATCGAGGCCGACGAAGGCAATGGCTCTCCCCTCGTCGAACCATCGACCCCGGCCATAGGTGACGTTCGGAGACTGCGACTCCACCGATAATCGAATCTGCCAATCAGCTATATCGCCGGTGGCGATCTCTACGACCCTAACTTCGGCCCGTTTGGGCTGGGTTGACAGAACGTAGAGCGCCCAACGGCCGTCGGGCGACACCTC
>JAZFTL010000044.1:0-2738 GCA_036446675.1 Thermoanaerobaculia bacterium | reverse complement strand
TAGTCACCGACAAGGACGGGCTGCGTGTGTCCCGTCTCGAGCCGAAGAATTTCCGTCTTCTGATAGACGGCGAGGAGGTGCCGATCGAATACTTCACCGAGATCCGGGATGGCAAGGTCATCCCCTCGGCAATCGAAGTTCCCGAGCTCGCCGATGCTGAGTCGGTAGGCACCAATTTCCTGATTTTCATCGATGAGTTCTTCCCCCTGTCGAATGACAAGAAGCGCGTTCTGGCGGCGGTTGCCGAGCGAGCAATGAACATGCGGCCCGAGGACCGGGCGGCGGTAGTGGCGTGGGACGGGCGCAAACTGGTCATGCTCAGCGACTGGACGAGCTCGCCCGCGGAGACCACGGCGGCGGTGGAGGGGGCGATGGAGCGTCCGTCGGGAGGTTTGCATCGGGAAATGGAGCGGAGCCAGTGGCTCTACCGGCCCACGGCAACAGGCGTGCGCGTGCGCAGGCGAGGCTACTACGGAGCCCGCTATCGGTTAGGGCCTCAGGAGGAGCAATACGCCAGTCGCCTCGTTGCCCAGCTTCGATCCGCGGTCGGCGCGGCCTCGGCGGCCCTGCGCGGAATGGAGACGCCACCGGGAAGAAAGGCCATGATTCTGCTTTCGGGCGGCTGGCCCTGGGATCCGGCCCAGTGGGTGGCCGAGAGTTACCGCCGCATGATCTCCCATCCGCTCATTCCCCGGGGTGCCGAGCTGTACGGGCCGCTGAGCGACACGGCGAACCTACTGGGCTACACGATCTACGCAGTAGACGTTCCCGGTCTCCAGGCGACAGGTGGCGTGGACGCGAGCCTGAGGGCGCCTAGACCGGCCGGTTCCGACTTCGAGTTCTTCCTCGAACAGGAGATCCACGACAGTCTCCAGTTCCTGGCTGACGAAAGTGGCGGGCGCGCGCTCATCAATGGACAACGGATCTCGGCTTTCGACGAGGTGGTCGGCGACGTGCGGTCGTATTACTGGATCGGATTCAGTCCCGATTGGGCACGCGACAACGAACGGCACGAAATCCGATTAGAGGTGGACCACGAAGATCTCAGCGTCAGGGCCCGGCAGGGGTTCCCCGATCTCTCACCGCAAAGCCAGACGGCGCTAGCCGTCCAGAGCTCTCTGCTGTTTGGTAAGGCCGGCGGCTCGGACGCCCTCCAGGTGAAGCTGGGCGAAGCGCAAAAGGGCAAGAAGGGGAAGCTGAATGTCCCCGTGACGATCTCTATCGCGGCATCGGAACTGGTTGCCGTTGAGCGAGATGGTCAGTGGGTGAGCGAAGTGGATCTCTTCATCGCCGCCATGGACGAAGGCGGTGGCCTAGCCGAGGTGCCGCCGATACCGCTGGTATTCAGCTCGTCGCGCCGGCCGAAAGCTAACGACAAGTTCATCTACAACACCACGCTGATAGTACGCAAGAAGACCACTGAGCTGGCCATCGCCGTCTACGACCGCAACGGCGACAAGAGGTTGACCAGGGTGCTGGTCAAAGGAAAGGAGACGCAATCATGAGCTCGAACTACAAGGGTTGTACCCTGGCACCGAAGTCTCGATGGCGCTGATTGTCTTTCCAAGCCTGACGGAGTCCGGTCGAGTGCGCATGGAATTCGACGCCTCACTGAGACGTGAGGTGGTCAAGGATTTCTACTTCAACCTCACGCTCTTCGACAGTTTCGACAATGAGATCCCGGTCGAGGGAGCGGAGAAGAACGATTGGGGAGTGATCACCTCTATCGGCTGGGCCTTCTGATGAGACCGCGCCCCCGCATCCCGACGATGGACAATGCCCGCCTCGAGCTGCTCTACCTGCTCCTTGCCTTGCTTCTTGCGGTCCCCTCCGGCGGTGCCTCTTCAGGTCTGCCTCTGGAAGGCAAGGAGGCCGAGACCTTCCTTATGACCGCCCAAATCGTCGACAAGGAGACCCTTCCGATTGGCGTCACCCGCCCGCAGCGGGTCAGCTTGAGCGCCGGCGAGCGCTCCGCCCGGGCGATCTGGAAAACCATCGACGAGTACGAGCCCTTCAAGCGCTTTGACGACGGTAGCTTCGAAATGGGGTTCGTGGACTCCTACAAGAATGAGCTGGCGGCCTACGAGCTCGACAAACTCATCGGCCTCGGCATGGTTCCACCCGTCGTTGAGCGCCGAGTGGGTGGTGAGCGGGGGGCGATGCAGCTGTGGGTCGAGGGGACCCTCATGGAGACCGAGCGCATCAATCGTGGGCTGAGGCCGAAGGTCCCCGAGTACTGGAACCAGCAGATGTTCAAGGTGAGGTTGTTCCACAACTTGATCTACGACACCGACTTCAACAACATGGGCAACATCTTGAGTGATCCCGACTCGCGGATCTACTTAATCGACCACTCGCGCGCCTTTCGCACGACCAAGAAGCTTCTGAGCGAGGGGGACTTAACACGCTTCTCGCGCTCGCTTCTGGAAGGTCTTCGCGGCCTTGATGACAAGATTCTCAAAGAGAAGCTGGGGCGCTGGCTCTCCAAGAAACAGATAGTAGGGCTGTTGGCGCGCCGGGATCTCATCCTGCAGCATGCCGAGCAGCTGATCGCCGCGCGCGATCAGGCGGAGGTTCTTTATCCCTAGGAAGAAGTCGCCATGAGGACAGGAGGCACTGTCAACTTAGCGTCTGTTGAGCGAGACTTGGGCCAACTCGACTACGCGATACCATACGTAGCGTGGGAAGACATCCTAGACGGTCTTCAGTCACTAACCTACGTGCTGCTTCCAGAGGAC
>JAZFTL010000043.1:0-5994 GCA_036446675.1 Thermoanaerobaculia bacterium | reverse complement strand
TGAGCGATCAGCAGATTGCCTTCAATCACCGGACTGCTGCCGACGCCGAAGAAATTCTGGACCACCCCGAACCGCGCCGCGGTATCGACTTCCCAAAGAAGCTTACCGTCTAGACTCCGGTGACAGCGGAGTCGCCCTTCGGCTCCGAAAGTATAGACCCGTCCATCATGAACAAGGGGACTGGCCCGTGGCCCATTCGAAAAATCGTAGCTGTCTTCATAGCTCGCCACATACTCGGAGCGCCAAATCTCCTCGCCTGTCGCACTGTCAAAACACGTCAGGCGCGCCACCCCACCATGGCGATCAAAGTGAAAAAGCCTCCCTTGCACCACCGTCGGCATGCTGTAGCCTTCGCCCACCTGTCGATACCACTTGAGGGGCGGACCACCTTGCGGCCACTCCGTGAGAATTCCCGTCTCGGTAGAGATTGAATTCCCTGTCGGCCCGAGGAATCGCGGCCAATCGCTGCCTCTGAGACCGTCAGGGGGATGAGGGTGGCGCTGGGCGGGAGGGTTGGCCGCAAGTGCCAAGACACTCGTCAACGCAAGGAGTAGTTTTGTGAGCCGCACAGCCTCATTGTATCGGGCAATGGCAGCCCTTGCTTCACTCCGATCACCTATCCCGGCAAGCCGAAACGTCGCCGGAGCTGTAGACTGACGGCCATGGCATCGATTAACCCGCGGCGGCTCGGTGGATTTACTCTCATCGAAGTCCTAGTAGCTCTCTTGATTGCCACCGCAGCACTGACTCTGGGCCTTGGGCTCGCCTTGCAACAACGGAGACTCGATCAAAAACTGAGGGCCGATGAAATCGCGATGCGCGCCATGGAGGCTTCCTTAGAGTCAATTCGGGCCGGGGCGATTCCGCTGCAATCCGGGCCTCTCCTGCCCCCGGTGGCATATCCTTCTGAACCGATATCTCAGGACCTCCACCTATCTCTCGTCGTACAAGCTGTGACGACCCCAAATCTCTTCGAGATAGACATCGATGCCGTCTACCCTGTCCGACAAGGATTGAGGCATCGAACCCTGCGATCAATGGTCTGGAGACCGTGATGAGGCGCGGCAACCGAAGAGGATACGGCCTGCTCGAGCTGGTGGTGAGCCTGCCTATCTCGATCTTCGTCCTGGTGCTCGTGGCCCAGCTCCTTCAGGACGTTCAGAGAACCTACTCCACGACTCGACACGAAATTCTCGACCCCCTGCCGCACCATGCCCTGCAGCTCTTACGCAATGACCTTCAGGGTGCCAAGCAAATACTGCCGCCTTCATCAACCTTGCCGGGGCGTCCTTTGGATTTGGTCCTGGGGAACAACTCCAAGATCCGATACGAAAAAACAGGTGGTGAATTCTTTAGAGTTCAGCTGGATGCGGCGGGACAGCCGAAAAACACAATGCGCTTGCTAAGTCGAGTGATGAACTGGACATGGACTGAAGCGCAGCCCGGCCTTGTCGATATCCAGATCGACTACTTGCGCCGCGAAATTTCTCCGCTCAGGAGATCGGGGCTACCCAACCTCAAAACCAGTGTGACCGTACTCGAGCCTCTGCGCCTTCGCGTTGCCTTGAGGGGCATCCCGGGGAAGGAGAGCTGGTGAATCACCGGACAAAAGGGTACAGCCTGATGGCCGCTCTGATTGTATTGGTTCTGGTCGGGGCGGCCGCTTCCTTCGTCGCAGCGTCTTTAAGCCTGCGTCTCCGGGTGACCCGGCAAGCATCCATTCGCATACGCCTTACTGCGCTCAGCGATGCTGCTCTAGCCGAAACCCTGGCCCTACTGGCTCAGAACATCAACTATTCGGGAAGCCCTGAATACAACTTCGGGCGCGGCACCATTGCTAGTGATGTGACGACGCTCCAATCCGGCTCCGAACCTACGGTCGAGATCATTGCCGCCGCAAAATTCGCCGGGCGGACGAAACGAGTTCGAGCTGTGGCGAAACTGACAGCCAGCGGCCCGGTGGTTCTCTCTTGGAGGCGCCTTCCGGGAGTCTTGTAAGACGGATACTATTTAACCGCGAGAATTCCTACCCCATTGTCTCTTCAAGCAAGCCGTCTTCGAGTAGCTCGAGAAAGACTTTGGCGATGGCCGGATCGAATTGCGTCCCGGCACTCTCTCGGATCGCCTCGGCCGCATCCGACCGCGACATCGGCAGCTTGTAACTCGAAGTGTTCGTCATGCTGTCAAAGGCCTCGGCTAGGCCGATGATCCTTGACTCGAGGGGTATCTCTTCACCCGCAATACCGGTCGGATACCCTTTGCCGTCATACCACTCGTGATGGTACAGGACGGTGTCGGCTAAATGCTCCCATACAGTGATCTGAAGCAGCATCTCAGAGCCGGCTTTCGAGTGCGCCTGGACAGCCTCGGGAGTCGCCAACATCGACCGCGGCACTTTGAGCATTCCAATGTCATGCAGAAGGGCCGCGAAGTGCATGTTCTCGATGCGCTTCTCGTCAAGCTCCAAGGCCCTGCCCACAGAAACCGCCAGTCGTGCAACTTGCCTAGAGTGATCGGAGTGATACTCCAAATGAGTATCGAGAGCGGTCACCACGATATGCGTCAAGTGAGTGAAAAAATTCTTCTGCGCCGTTTGTAACTCAACGTTTCGCTGTGCCACCGACACCAGGCTTGCAAGGGCCGAGAGAGCTTTGGCAGACGATGAAGCGGACTCGCTCTTGATGGCCTTCTGCACTACCACGATAGACTGCACCTTTTCTTCGGAGCTGCAGTTGATTCCGATTGCTCCTAGAGTTCCGGAGGTGCCTGCGGACCCCCCTTTGCCGCCACCGCGGATTAGCGGAGCGAAAGCTAGTTTCCTGTCTGAGAACACTTTTTCCGCGAGTCTCTTCAGCTCTGGGAGGCTGGAGTCCAGAATCTCCTGACTTCGGTCACCCTTCGAATCGACGACCTTGACTTCTGAGTTCGCAGCCGAGGACCCAATCATGAATGCTGCCACTCCCTCAGCGATGCTCAAGGCCGAGTCGAGACCTATCCGGCTGACTTCCGAATCGTCGGTCGCCGCGGCGAGCCGACGAGAACTTCGAACCAGAGCCTCGAGACGTTTGTTGTCTCGGTCCAATTGTTCGACCGCCTTTCTGACGGCGCGACGCAACGCCAAGAAAGACGCCAGAGACAGACCGGCAAGAGAGACCACCATCACCATGAGCAACAGCCGCGCTTCGCCCGTCGATCTCTCTAGGTACTCCCTCGCCAGGTAGGTGAAAGCTCCAAGCGGGATGATAGCTCCCAGGAAGTAGGCGATGAACGCCGCTCGGTCAAGCGACTGTGAGAAGAGCGAAAAGCGATGAGGTTGCTTGGCCATAAGCTTGCGAGCTTAACAGGTGTTTCTTGGGACGAGAGCGAATATCAGACCGAGGAGTCGAGATTTGAGGTCAGAACTCCAACACTCCCGGGCCAAGGACTAGAGTCTTCGTGTGGGACTCTGATTCTCGATGCACTCATCTGAACTCCTCTTCGCGGATCGTTTCTTCCGCAAACCGACCATTCTGCAGACGCCAGGAGCGAAGTTCGGTTTGACCGACGCACTCGGCAACTGTACACTCTGCTCGGTTCTTTTCACACCGTTCGGCTAAGGGAAGCAGGTGCAAAGCCTGCACGGCCCCCGCCACTGTAACCAGGGACGCATTGAGCAAAGACCCACTGGGTGATTGCGATCGGAAGACCGGTCCACCATCTGGGAAGGAGTTCAGCTGCGCACGATCTGGAAGTCAGGAGACCTGCCGAACGGAACGCTGGCTCGCGGGGCACGAGATAAGGCGCTTTCTTCTCTTCCATAGGCAAGTAGGCATCTCTCCCCGACGAGTACTTATCAATCGTCAAACGGGAGGTTTGCAAGATGTACAACGTACACGTTCGTTCTTTTTTTCTGTCTCTATTCGTGCTGGTATCACTCTTTACCTCTCGACCAAGCTGGGCGGGGTCGGAGCCGGCTGATGATGAGGCCGAAACTGCTCCGCAGACTCAGGTCTCCGATCGGCTCGTCGTTACCGCCACTCGACTCGAGACCTCGACGAGTCGCCAAGGAAGCTCGATCTCGGTCATTAGTGCCGAGGATCTAGCTCGCCGTCAAGCTCATCTTGTAGTCGATGTGTTGGCGATGGTTCCCGGTGTCGATGTGCGTCGTACCGGCCCGGCAGGATCCGCCACCTCGATCTTCATTCGGGGCGCCGATTCGGATCACACCCTTGTCCTCATCGACGGCGTCGAACTGAACGATCCGTCCAGCCCCAGCCGACTGGCATTTCTCAGCCATCTCACGGTCGACGCGGTCGAACGCATTGAAGTGCTGCGCGGACCACAGAGTACTCTCTATGGTTCCGACGCAATCGGCGGTGTCATCCAGATATTCACCAAACGAGGCGCTGGGCCCCAAGCGACGTCTTTCTCGCTGGAAACAGGCTCTTACGGGGCAAGACGCACCTCGATTGAGACGTCCGGCGGTGGAAAGTCGTTGGACTATCTCATCAGCGGATCGTTCTCAGACTTCGATGGCTTCTCGGCAAGCTCCGGCGGTAGCGAGGACGACGGCTATCGCAATGGCTCGGTGTCGGCCCGTCTGGGCTGGAATATCGACACCGGCGCAGGTAGGAAATCCGGTGTCGACGTCGTCGTTCGCCACACCGACTCGACCATAGATTTCGATGGCTTCTTCGTCGAGGAGGACCATCAAATCGACTCCCAGCAGACCACTATTCTCATTGCGCCACACTTCAGCCTTTTCAACGGACGTTGGCGACAAAAAGTGAGTCTGCAAGCAGCCCGTCACGAACGCGACACCCGAGGTAGCTTCCCGAGCCAGGCTCGAGGTCGCCTGTACGCCCTCGGCTGGCAGAACGATGTGAAGCTGAGAGCCAGCGACGTCCTCACCTTGGGAGTCGAGAGCGAATGGGAGGAGGCCAAGTTTACGGAATTCGAAGATACGGCTCGCACCGTGGCCTTCTTCGCCCAGTACCAGGTCGCGCTCGGCGGCCGATCGGACGCCACTTTCGGCCTGCGCCGCGACGATCACAACGTTTTCGGAGCAGAGTCGACCTATCGGCTGGCCTTGAGTCATCGGGTCGGTCGAATCGGATCCTCGCGAACCGTTCTGCGCGGCAGCTATGGCACCGGGTTCAAGGCTCCGGCGATCTCTCAATTGAACGCGCAATCCTTCGGAGGAAACCCGGACCTAAAGCCTGAAACGTCGACGGGTTTCGACTTCGGCTTCGAACAATCGTTGCTGAGCAAGAGAATATCGCTCGGGGCGACTTACTTCAGTAATCGGTTCCACGACCTGATCATCGCAGTCTTCGATCCTGCCAGCGGCGGATTTCAAAATATCAATATCGATCGGGCCCAGGCCTCAGGAGTCGAAGTCTCGATCGCGGCGCGGGCCAGCAATCGATTCGGACTGCGCGCCAACTACACCTATACCGACTCGGAGGCGCAGGGTCAGCCGGCCGGATTTGGCCTGGCGCCGGGTTCGGGTCTACTGCGGCGACCCAAGCATAAGGGCAATCTGGAGTTCGACTATCAACTCCCAAAAGGGCGCGGCAATCTATCGCTCGCCAGCATCTTTGTGGGCGATCGTCTCGACCTCGACCCCAATACCTTCCAGACCGTCAGGGCTGAGAGCTATACCCGGGTCGATCTCAGCGGTCGGTATGCGCTGACTGAATTGATGGAAGTTTACGGCCGCGCCGAGAACCTGCTGTTCTACGTAGACGACGAGTACGGGTTCGCGATCAACGGCCTGACGAAGGTCGCGCGCAAAGAAAAGGCCCGCATCGGCGGGCCTTCTCTTTATTACTTTCAGCGTGCCTTATGGCTTCAATGCTTTGATTGTCTGCATTGTAATCACGGTCAACGCACCAGCGTTGAACAAGGAGCTCAGGCTGCTAAATATACCGGTCAGATAGGCGCCAACCACGGGAATCGCGTCGACCCCGCCACTGGCGACGTTCAATACCAGAGTGGCGACCAGGAGATAGA
>JAZFTL010000042.1:0-3158 GCA_036446675.1 Thermoanaerobaculia bacterium | reverse complement strand
ACCTCGTGTCGATGAGGGGCACGAGTTCCTCGACGAACATCTCTCTGTAGGCAGGATTGTGAAATTCGCCCCGTTCACTCTCCTTGTCTCCCACGACAAACACCACAATGATGGGCCGTACCGACTCGCCGATCAGGTGGTCCAACACATTTTTGAAATCGGCTTTCTCCAGAGCATCCTCTCCCTTGTGGAAGTAGAGGGTCGAATACCTGGTGGCGCCGTTCGCGTCGTAGCCGGTCGGCAAGTACACCTTGGCACTGCGCGTCTTTCCTTCGAATGCAGCGCTCTCCCAGGTTACCTCTTCGAGCCTCCCCTGGCGCTCTGCCACTACCGGGCTTGGATATTCCGGCACCCGGCGCGCCGGCATCTCGAGAAAGGAGACCTCGCCAAACAGACCGCTGCCGGCATTGGGATTGCGCGGATCGGGAATCGGCTCTCCGTAGTCGACGAGAAAACCGTACAGAACTGCGGCTTCACTCTCAAGGCGTGTCGAATAGTAAAAGAGATCGGTGTCGGCGACCCGGATCATTGGGTCCTCTCGGCGAAATCCGATCATGTCTCCAACGATCCCGACATCCTGGCCTTCGCCCCGATAAAGGAAGTGCACGACACCGCCGTCTTCGATGTAAGGAGTTTGTGGATGTCGGGTCAGATAGGCATCGATGTGGGCGCGCTTCGCCTCGACAGAATCCAGCGGTTCGATCTGGGCCAAGAACGATGCGAATCCGACTTCCAACCCTGCCGCCGGATCCCCTTCCAGCATGGCACCGCTCTCGGATCCAGCAACATCAACGCGCGCCAAAGAACCCATGCTGCGAAGATACAGACTGCCGCCCGCATAAGCCGGCGCACTCCAAGAAACATCACTGAAGAGCTCGAGGCTCGCCAGCTCCTGGTAGCCTTCAGGAGAAGCCTTCGCCACCCGCAAGATACCGGGCTTACTCATGATGACAAGCTGGTCACCGACGAGGGTCGGAAAGCCGTCTCCCGGCTGCCTCGACCGCCAAACCGTCTCACCAGTTGCAGCGTCGACGCAGGTGAAGATCTTGCTGTTCATGCCATAGAGGTAGCCTTCGTGGTATACCGGATGCACGTAGGTGGCCTTGATCGCGGTGCTCTTCCAAAGTTCCCTTCCTTGCCAGGTGCCATCATCGGCTTCTTCAATCTGCAGCATGAGTGACTGAGGATGCTCATTAAGCAGCAGAATACGATTCTCGCCGGCAGGAACCGGAACAATTGTCGCACCTCCCATAGCGCGGTCGTCGCCACCATGAGAGTAGGTCCACAGGACAGCTCCCGATCCTGGATCGACGCCGCGCACCTCGGTTGCTCCGGCTACCACCACTTGCTGCCGGTCCCCGATCGTCGCCAGAATCGGCGACTGGTGATCCACCTTCTCATCACCGACACTCCAGATGAGCTCGCCGCTTTCGACAGAAAATCCCGCTACCGACTTCCCTTCGCCAGCTCCAATCTGAACAATTACGATACCCTCCGCAACGATGGGGGAGGTCGCGAAGCCGTAGAAAGGTGCCTCTGCCTGGAAGTCCTCAACCAGGTGTCTGGTCCAGAGCGGCGCCCCGGTCTCTGCATCGAGAGCGAAAAAATGGCCGCGCGGGCCGACGCCGAACACTCTGCCGTCTACCAAGGCCGGAGTCGCAATGGGGCCGTCATGAGAACCGGTGTGGCCTCGATGGGCCTCGCCAATCTCATAGCGCCACAGCTCGGCGCCGGTGTTCCGGTCGAAAGCGGCCACTACATCTACGTCGGCGCTCTGAAAGGCGGTCACCACCCGCTCTTCGTCGACCGCCACCACCGGATAGCCCGCGCCCAGATCCCGCTGCCAAGTTATCGCGAGATCGCCACCGCCCTCTGCAAGAAGCCGCCCCTCCCGAACTGCACCGTCATGCGCTGGGCCGCGCAAACCTGGCCAGCCGTCGTTTCCAGCAAATGCAGTGCCTGTGGGTAAAAACCATAGAACCAGAAAACAGCAAATCTTGCTCAAATGTCGACAGTGCCTCATAAGAATCCTCCGATCGTGACTCCAAAGAATTATAGATACTACCGCAAGACGTCCTACGGGTGACGTCAAACACATCTGCGCACTTCGCGTCTTTCGGTGGAGATGGCTAGGTTGAAGACCACTCTCTGGTTATTCCGTGCAATCTTGCTTTGTCGTTCCGAACGAGGGTGAGGAATCTGGGGGAAGGGGGGCGAATCGATGGCTCTGTCTTTGATCGAAGCCTTGCCGGAACTCTCAGGGGATTTCAATTGCCGGTTGGAATCGCGCCTCGAAGCCGCTCTCCAGATCCGACCACTCAGCGGCTGGCGACTCGCGGCGATTCTCGCTTATGGCGCGATTGCCCTATCAGCGCTGGGATGGTTGCTTCGCGACTCGCCTCTTGCCTCAGTGGACCCCGCCTCGCCCTGGCTCGCAATGTTAGCCATGGCCCTTGTACCAGTGACCCAGGCCGTAGCCCTCTGGGCCTCGCGACTCTTACCGAACCGAAAGCTCAAAGGCTCTTTGCACTCGGCAAGTTCTTTTCTGTTCAGTTTCTGACACTGCGGGGCGACACAACCCGACTGCCAAGCCGACGGGCCGAGGCGACTGCCGCTGCCGGGCTCCATGCAGCCAAGTACAGCGGCTCAGGCTTGCTCTAGGTGGAGTCTAGTCGGCATACGAATAAGCCTCCTTCGAGTTCCTGGCAGGTTTGAGAGCCTGACGGCGCATGTACCTACGAGAGGGGAGAACTTCAACACCGGCTAAGGCCGAGTTTTCCAGAAGGAGACCGCTATGAGACGGACGCATGAACAGTCGAACAGAACGACGAGCAATCCCACACCGCCCCGGCGGCGATACGGCCAACCGCCAGCGTCTGACTGGGCACGGCGCGTGACGCTCACCCTCGCACTGCTGGCCGTCGTCGCCACTCCGATACTGGCAGCACCCAAGGAGAACACCCTGGCGAAATGTACCGACGGCAGAGACAATGACCGAGACAGCCTCATTGACGCCGACGACCCTGATTGCGACGGTGTTCTTGGAGGAGACCCGCCTTCCGAATCCGACGATACCCACGAAGGGGTCGTCGGACACGACTTCGGAATCGACGACTGCGGCACCACGTGCTCCAGCTGCTCCGGTGACTTCTTCGACG
>JAZFTL010000041.1:0-9851 GCA_036446675.1 Thermoanaerobaculia bacterium | reverse complement strand
CCCGTTGAAGTTGAAGGGTGCGGAGGTGCCGACGTAGATCTGGACGTCGGTCACTTCCGGCAGGAGACGAGCCTCTGCTGCCAGAGACCGGGCCACCCCGGCGGTCGTCTCCAAGGTCGAACCCTCCGGCATGTCGATGATCACTTGGACCTCGCTCTTGTTGTCGAAGGGCAGCATCTTGACCTTGACCCAGCGCACCGGTATTAGCGCTACAGAGGCCAGAAGCAAGCAAGCAACGACACCGAGCAGCGCCCAGCGTCGCCAGGCCTTGGCCAGGAGCGGCTGGAACAGGCTCGAGTAGAAGCGCAAGAGCCGGGTTTCGCGCGGCGTCTCGGTGGCGGGTTCGGCTGATGGCTCGGTCTGATCTTGCCTCACCTTTTCGGCGTTCTTGCGAAAGAGCCTGTAGGTCAACCAGGGGGAAACGACGAAAGCTACCACTAGAGAGAAGAGCATCGCCGCCGAGGCGTTGATGGGGATGGGCCGCATATAGGGACCCATCAGCCCCGAGACAAAGGCCAGCGGCAAGAGTGCAGCGATCACGGCAAAGGTGGCGAGGATCGTGGGGTTGCCCACCTCGTCGGTGGCATAGATAGTGGCCTGCCGCGGGTTGGTCCAGCCGAGCTTGTAATGGCGGTGAATGTTTTCCACCACCACGATGGCGTCGTCCACCAGAATACCGATGGCGAATATCAAAGCGAACAGGGTAACCCGGTTCAAGGTATAGCCGAAGAGATACGAGGCGGCCAGCGTCAGCGCCAGGGTAGTCGGCACCGCAACCAGCACAACCACCGCCTCGCGGCGCCCCAGGGCCAGGGCCATTAGCACGACCACCGCCAGCGTGGCGATCCACAGGTGTTTGATCAGCTCGGAAGATTTCTCCCCCGCGGTGAAACCGTAGTCCCGGGTCTTGGTCACGTGAACGTTGGCTGGGATCACCGGTCCCTTGAGGGTGGCGAGGCGTGCGTCGAGCGCCGCGACGAGATCGACGGCGTTGGTGCCCGGCTTCTTGGCCACCGCTACGGTGACCGCCGGAGCGTCGAGGTCGCTCGGCAGACCTTTCTCTCCGCCGGCCGCGCCCGTCGTCATCCAGACATATTCGGTGGCCTCCGCCGCGCCGTCGGTTACTGTCGCGACGTCGCGGAGGTAGACCGGGCGGTTGCCATAGACGCCCAGCACCGCTGAAGCAACCTCCCGAGCCGACCGGAAGAAGCTCCCCACTTCTACCGTGGTTTCGATATCGGCGGCGGCGAAGCTGCCGACCGGTAGACGCCAGTTCAAGGCCAGCAGAGCCTCGTAGGCTTGGAGTATCGAAATGTTATGGGACGCTAACCGCTCACGGTCGAAGAGCACTTGGACAGCCCGGCGCTGCCCACCGATCACCTTCACTTGAGCCACCTCAGGATGCCGCTTCAGCTCGGTCTGCAGCTCGAGAGCGATCTGCCGTAGCGCCAGGGGGGTCGCCTCCTGGGACCAGAGGGTGTAGGCGACGACCGGCACATCGTCGATCGAACGCGGTGCGATCACCGGCGGCATCGCGGTCTGTGGCAAGTCGGCGGCGGCCTCCGCCACCTTGGCCTGTACCCGGACCACCGCCTCGTCAGGGTCGCTACCCACGACGAAGCGAGCGATGATCATGCCGCCCGAGGGCTGGGAGGTAGAGTAGACGTACTCGACGTTCTGAATCTCGTAGATTGCCCTTTCGAGCGGCGAAATCACCCGACGCTCCACCTCCCGAGCGGTGGCGCCCGGAAGGCCGACAAAGACGTCGATCATGGGCACCTTGATCTGAGGCTCCTCTTCGCGCGGAGTCACCAGCACTGCGAAGGCGCCTACCAGAAGCGAGGCGATCACCAGGAGCGGCGTTAGCTTTGAGTCGAGGAAAGCCTTGGCGATCCGGCCCGAAATGCCCAACGGACGACGCGTCAGCTTGAGCCGGAGCGCCTCGCGCCGCGCCGCTACCGAGATGTCGTCGTGCATCACATGGCCTCCACGATAGTGCCTGGTGGCGGCACCACAGCAAGCCCCAGGAGCACCGTTTCGCTTCCTGAGAGACCGGACAGAACCTCGACCCGATTACCGGTCAGGGTTTTGTCCAGAGTCACGTCCAGAGTCTCGCCTAGAGTCACGACCCGGGAGCCGGCGCGACCATCGGCGGTCCGCACGACGACGAGCGACAGGCCACCTTGGCGTAGTATCGCGGCCTCAGGTATGACCACAGCGACGCGCCGGCCGATCTCGAGCCAGGCCCGGCCCGAGGCCCCGCTCGGAGTCTGCGGCACTGGGAGAGCCACTTTTATCTGGAAGGAGTGGCTGGTGGGATCGGCTCCCGGGCTCATCTCGACGACCGTGGCTTGAAGCATACCCAGGTCGGAACGACTGTCGATGCGGACCGGCAAGGAGTCCCCAATCTCCAGTCCTGCCGAGACCATCACACTCTCGGGAACCGCGAGCGCCAACCGCCGGGCGCCCTCCGACTCGAGCATTAGGAGGGGTAGGCCCGGGGCCGCTAGGTCTCCTACCTCCACCATCGTTCGTGTCACCCGGCCCGCGAAGGGTGCCACGACGCGGGAGTCGGCGGCCACAGAGGTAGCAGCGGCTACCGCTCCAGCGGCTTGCTCGGCGGCTCCTTGAGCCTGCTTGTGCTGCATGCGTGCCATGTCGAGCTCCAGTTCCGAGGCGGCATCGACAGACCTCAGAGCCTTGAATCGCTCGTAGTTGCGCTCGGTGAGAGCCAGTCCCGCCCGTGCCTGAGCCAGCGCGCCCTTAGCCTGAGAGAGTTCTCCTTGGGCCGCCCGCGGGTCGATGTCCAGCAAGAGCTGTCCCTTCCGCACGGAGTCGCCGCTCTGCACCCGGACCGCCGTGACCATCGCCATGACCCGGGTCGAGATGGTGGCGGTTTTGTCCGCTTCGACGGTGCCGAAGAGCTCGACGACCTGGGGCACCTCGGTGCGCTCGGCCTGGGCCAGCTCTGTTCGGATGGTTACTGTGGTCACGGCCGGCTCACGGGGCTCATGCCCGCCGCAGGCCGCGGCCAGCAGCGACATCATCCCAAGGAGAGCGAGTCGCTGATGCGTTCTTTGTCTTTTTCCGTTCATGGCTGCGTCCTCGTGCTGTTGAGATGGGCTGCGGCGCCGACCGCCAATAGTGCGCTCTCCGGACGCCGCCCAGCCTTGACCGCCAGTTCTAGACCGGCAAGGTGTGCATCAACCCGCGCCACGAGTTCGCGTGTCTCGGCCTCCCGGCGCGCGGTGGTGGCATCCAGCAGATCAATCGTCTTGACAATTCCGCTGCGAAAGCGCTCCTGGGTGATGCGCTCGGCCTCGTGAGCCGCTGCCTGGGCTGCCAGGGCCGTACGGTGACGCTCGCGGGCGCTCGACGCTTTCTCATAGGCGCTTCTAACTTCGAGCCGGATCCCGGCGCGGAATTGCTCGACTTCACTGCGGGCCGCCTCGACCTCGGCGCGGGCTATGGCGATGGCGGCTCGATGGCGGCCGCCGCTGAATAGATCGATGCTGCCTACTGCCATGACCACCGTAGAGTCGCCGCTCGAGCCCAACAGGGTGTCGTCGTTGAGGTCCCGGCGCGCCACGAGTCCGACCTTGGGGAAGAGTGCGGAGCGCTTCACCTTGACCTCCAACTCGCCGGTCTCGAGCATCCGACGGCTGGCTGCGAGATCGCGGCGGGAGTCAGCGCTGGCGAGCCATCCCTCGAGCTGCTCTTCCAGCGGTGGCGGATCGGACAGAGGTTCGAGCTGCCAGGTGGTGGAAAGGTCCGCCGCCAGGCGGAAGGAGAGGTTGGCCTCGGCCACCTTCGCCTGCCCTCGAGCTTGGCTCAAGAGATCCTCGAGGCGAGATTGCTCTACCGCTGCTCGGAGCAGCTCGGAGCGCACCAGCATTCCCTGATCGACGTAGGCCTGGGCCAGTCGCACGTGGGCTCGAACCGTGTCGAGGGAGGTCTCGAGTAGGCCGACCTGTTCGCGGATTTGGGCGAGTCGGATGTAGGCCTCCGCGGCTGCCAAGGCAGCGCCATCTTCGACCCAGGCGGCGGTATCGTGCGTCGCCTCGGCGGCGAGCTTTGCCTGGCGGATGCGCCCCGAGAGCTCTCCACCAGTGTAGAGGGGGAGCGACACCTCGAGCCGTGTCAGGGCATTCTCGATCGCTTCAGGGCTGTTCGGATCGCCGGCCGCGAATTCGGCCAGCGAGAACCGCTCCTGGTTGAGAAGTAGCCCGAAGGCTTCGGCCGGCGAGTCGCTGCGGATCCAGATCTCCTGCAGACTCACCTTCGGCCGCCGGAAGGCTTTCGCCTGCCGCATCCGATGGGTGCCCGCCTCAGACCGCGCACGGGCGGTCGTTACTTCGCGCGCCTCTACGCGGGCCCGAGCCATGGCCTGGCTCAGGTTAAGCTCTTCGGCCTCAGCCTGTGGTAGAGCCAAGCAGAATAGAAGCGGAACGGTGACAAGTACTCGATGCATCATGGTTCAATTACCTCCGGGAGGGCTTCATGGTCACAGGTCTCGTCTTTAGGAATATTAACCGAGTGTGGGGAATTCGCCCCGTTTTTGAGCGCCGAGTCGATCCAGCGCTCGAGCTGGCCCTTGGGAAGGGCGCCGACAATGCGGTCGACCTCCGAGCCATTCTTGAAGAGAATCATCGTCGGGATCCCCTGCACACCGTACCCGGTGGTGTTGGTCTGATTCTCGTCGGCGTTGACTTTGGCGATCTTGAGCGTCCCTGAGTATTCGCGGGCTAGCTCCTCGAGAACCGGCGCCACGATCCGGCAGGGCCCGCACCAGGGCGCCCAGAAGTCCACCAGTACCGGGAGCTCCGATTGGATTACTGCAGCCTCGAACTGATCGTCCGTTACCTGAATGGGTTGAGTGTTCATCTTGCGATCTCCCTTATTATGACTTGTTGAGTAGCTCGTCTTGTGCAAGTGTCTCTCCTGACTAAGAGGCACAGTTCACGAATAGGGTTCCCGACCCTTGCTCGGCCTCTGTTCTAGCCGCCGGCGACCGCCAACGCTGAGTCGACCTCAGCGGGCTCGGCCGTTTCAAGAGAGGGCTCGACCCGTACCTTCGCACTGATCGAGTTGGTGATCAGACAAGCATCCTCGCTCTTCTCGAGAATACGTAGCGCTCGCTCGCGGTCCTTCTCCTTGGCCAGCACCAACCGTGGACGGATGACCACTTCCGAAAAGCGGTAGCGGCGATCCTCGCCGCGTACCAGAGTTCCCACGGCATCCGCTTCGAAGGCGCGGATCTCGAGCTTCGACAACTCCGCGATAGCCAGCAGCGTGGTCATGAAGCAGGAAGCGATCGACGCCACGAACATGTGCTCAGGGGACCACGTTAGCGCGGGACCGCCGAACTCCGGTGGCGAAGCGACGGTCAGGGGGGGCAAGCCGTCCTCGTGGCTCCCGACGATGCCGCCGTGTGGTGCATTCCAGCGAATCTGGAGTGGGTAGGTGTAACTATCTTTCATGGCCTTCTCCTTTGTAGTACTTCGGGTCCGTTCGAGTCTCAGATGAACAAGATCTGGGCGCCCGCTGCCTTGTCGAAGAAGTCCATGGCCGAGATTACCTCGTCCACCTCTTCCACTAAGTCGTCGCGCTCGAGTTGGAACATGTCCATGGCCAGACGGCAGGCGTAGATCTTGGCGCCGCTGTCGTGGAGGATCTCGATCATCTCACGCGCGGGCGGGATGTCGAGCTTCTCCATTTTCTTCTTCATCATCTCGGTGGCCAGCGATTCCATCCCGGGAAGGCCTCCGACCATTGTCGGGATCGCCATCGATGGATTTCCGACCGTCGCGACGTGTAGCCGGTCGATCTTCTTCTTGTTGATGGCATCGAGGCCCCAGAAGGTGAAAAAGAGCGAGGCCCCGATGCCGCTCATGCGCGCCGCATTGGCAAGGATTAGTGCCGGGTAGACCTCATCAAGGCTTGCTTTCGACACGATGATGCTCAGTGCTTCTATTGGCTTAGGGCCAGGAGCTGACTCCGCAGGGATCACCTGGGGGACGCTCGTTGGTTCGGTTGCGGTTGAAGTCGTCATGATCTGTTTCTCCTATAGGTGCTGGTTTGTTGACGGAGTCCGGCGGCCGCTAGATGCACGCCTGGGGTTTCGGGAGTCCAGCAATTCGGGCGGCGAGTTTCCCCGGTCCTTTGGGGAAGAGCTGGTAGAGCTCTTTCATCGAAACACCGGAGAGCTTGGAGATCCGACGCAACCCGGGGGACTGTCCTTGCTTGGTGGTGTCGTCGCGGATGAACTGGATGACCTGCCAGTGTGCGTCCGTCAGCAGGTCGATTCCCAGTTCATTGGCGATCGCTTCGGCGATGCTTGGAGTCCACTGGCCGCTTTCGACCAGAAAGCCCTCTTCGTTGACATTGACGATCTGTCCTGCGTACTCCTTAGTTGGCATAATGTTCTCCTCTCTTTGCGTTGATCTATTCTCTACGCAGCAAGTTCCCTCTTCCCCAACATCGACATCCGACTGGGAACGGGGAGGGGCCGCGCCGGAAGCAGAGCGTTCCAGTACAACCAGCGGAAACCGAGCTTGCCCCAGTGGTTGATGCGGCTCTCCTTGAGTAAGCTGAAGGGCCCGGCGACCGGTAGCGGATAGTGGCCCGGTAGTGGCTCGACGTCGTAGTTGAAGTCGATCAGTAGGGCCTTGTCGGATCCGGTCTCCACAAAGCAGTTGGCGTGTCCGTCGAAGCCATCGGAGCCATCGACCAGGCGCTCGCCGGCTATCGCCCGAAGGATGTTCTGAGCCACGATCCCGCTCTGGAAATGGGCCACGGAACCGGCCTTCGAGCTCGGAAGATCCGTGGCGTCGCCGAGGACGAAGATGTTGTCGTGGCCCTTGGCGAGGAGGGTATGCCGCTCGGTCGGCACGAAGGACAGCTCGTTGCCCAGACCGGACGCCTCGATGAAGGGCGCTCCCATATGCGTGGGAACGCTCACTAGCAGGTCGTAAGAAATCTCGCGTTCGTCATAGGAGCGTAGAACATGCTGGTCGCCATCGACCTCTGCGGTATTGAACTCGGTCTCGACGTGGATTCCCTTCTCGTCCAGCATGGAGCCGAGAACGGATGCGGCGGCTGGCTTAGTGAACGCGCCATCCAAGGGGGTCGCATAAATGAGATCGATCTTGTTTCGGATCCCGCGGCGCTTGAAGTAGTCGTCCGCTAGAAAGAGGAACTCGAGCGGAGCCACCGGGCACTTGATCGGCATCTCGACCACATTGAGCACTAGTCGCCCGCCCTCGAACCCGGTCATGGCATCGCGGAGACGTAGCGCACCTGGCAAGGTGTAGAAGTCATACACTGAGTCTCCCCAGTGCTCTCCCAGTAGGCCCGGTGTCTCCTCAGGGCGGATCTGCGAGCCGCTGGCGATAACGAGAAGATCGTAGCGCTGCCGCTCGCCACCGGTGAGATAGACTTCCCGCCGATCGGGGTCTATGCGATCGACCGCCTTACGGAGCCAGTCGATGGTCGGCTTGAGAGTTCTTCTCCGAGGTCGCTCCAGCTTGTGCTCGTCGTGGGCTCCAAAGGGCAGGAAAAGCAGCCCAGGCTGATAGAGGTGCTTGGCCTCAGGGTCCACGACGGTGATGTCCCAGCCGGAAGGAATCTTTCCCACTAAGTGGTTCGCGACCATCGTTCCGCCCGTTCCTCCTCCTAGAATCAGTAGTTTCTTCATCTTTGCCCCTTGTTTGATCTAGGTTGTAGTTTCTGATCGGCTGTTTTGCTTTCTCTCTCCATATGTTGAGAGGCACGCATGTAGGAGAAGGTTCCCGCGGAGTTTCGCGGGCGCGGAGACGAGAGGCCGCGCCTCGCCAACGTTAAACGCGCATGGTGGAGGAGAAGTAGGTTTCGCCGATGGAGGTCGTGCCAACCCGAGGGAGAAGCTCAAAAAAGATCGGTTCGTTGAAAGCGATAGAAGGCTGCACCTAGGGGAAGCACGAGCCAGACAAGCCAGCCCAGCGCGATAGTAGATAAGAGTTCTCTGGGCCGGCTGTTAGGAAAGGACAGGCCAACTCTAGGTCTGAGGACAGGACTAGCGGTGAGGGCGGTAACCCGAAAAAGGCTGACGGGATTCAGCGCCAGGATCCAGGTCGAGGGAGTGGTCATGGGCTCGGCTTCAGCCTCGCTGTGGCGCGCGTGGGGGTCTTTGGATTGGAGTGAGCGCCCGGAAGGAGCCGGCTGTCGAGGCGCGGCTAATTCAGTGTGGCCATGTTTGCCGACTTCAGTGGGCGGTGCCGGAGCCAGGGCCACCAGGCCGGCGAGCAGCAGGCCATCGAGGGCGAAGACGAGTACGATCCAGGCGATCAGGGCAGCTCCGAAGACGCGTACCCGGCCTTTACCGGAAGCACCGAGGGCGATGCCGATTCCGCCGGTGGCGAGGCTGAGCAAGAGACCGGCGAGCGTCACGGCCGCCCAGTCTCTCCAGCTATCGATTCCTCGATTCATGGCGACGGCAACCCCGACAGTTGCGAACGCAATCAGATAGGCCAGAGCCAAGATCGAGCTGCGGCCCAGGCACTTTCCGGCGAGGCAGGTGCGGCGTGATAGTGGCAGGGTAAGAGATGGAATGAGCGAGCCATCTTCGATCTCGCCGGCCAACAGTTCGGCTCCTGCCAGCAGGGCGAGCAACGGCAGCACGACGCCACTCAAGGCAATCTGCAGCGGGAGCATGTCGGCGAAGGCGGACAGTCCCAGCGATCCCGAACGCAGCGGTAGCAGGACGGCCGGTGTCCAGGCGAGTGCTGTCAGCAGCACGACCGAGCCGTGCGTCGCTCGACTCCGACGGAGCAGTTGGATTTCTCGTCTGGCGATAAGAAGGGCTGCCTTCATCGTTCGACTTTTCCGAAGGAGGAAGCATGGTTGCCGGAGAGTGCCTCCAGATAGATGCTGCGGGAAGTCTGGTGGTCCCTGGTATCGGAGCTATTGGAGTCGTGATTTCCTGGCGCCTCGATATACTGTAACCGTCCCTCCACGAGTACGACGGTATGCGGATTGAATCGATCCAGAACTTCGAAGTCATGGCTTGCCACTAGCACCGTGGCGCCGGATTCAAGACGGTCCTCGAGGTGATTCACCAGCCGCTCGTGGGTCTCCGGGTCGAGCCCGACGAACGGTTCGTCAAGGAGCAGAAGCTGCGGTGAGCCCACTAGGCACGAGAGCAATCCGAGCCGTCGAAGCCACCCGCCGGACAGATTGCCAACGGGTTGATCCAAAACCTCGCGGAGGCCGGTTACCTCCAGGACTTGCCGCCGTGCTCGTGCTCCGACGCTACGTATCGCACAAGCAAGATCAAGAACCTCACCCGCCGTCAGCAGGGCATGAAACGAACTGCGTTGGGGAAGATAACCGGTCGACTCGGAAGGAGTTGCGAGTTCTACCGTTGCTCCGCTTACGGTGATCTGCCCCGAGGTCGGAGGCAGCAGGCCAGCGGCAAGCGCCAGAGCAGTGGACTTGCCGGCGCCGTTAGGCCCCACTAGGCAGGTCATCGATCCAGACGGGCACTGGAGTCCGAAATTGGTTAATGCATCGAGCTTTCCGAAACGTCGGGTAACGCTCTCGAACCGAAGGCCGGTGCTCATTGTTCCTCTTCCAGTGCTGAGAAACTCGCATCGGCAATCAGCGGGAAGGGATCGAAGGAACCGACGGCGGGCAACTTCAAACGAGCGTCCCACCAGTTGAGCAAGGTGAGAATCGGACTCATCCAAAACCAGCGTGCTTCGGGACGCCGAGCCAACAGCGCTGAGGCAGCGGTAACGAGCCGATAGGGAGTCTCACCGACGCCGTCACCGTTCCAATCGAATCCGGCGTAATCGCTCCAGAAGTTGCCGCGC
>JAZFTL010000040.1:0-2799 GCA_036446675.1 Thermoanaerobaculia bacterium | reverse complement strand
CGCCGGAGCAGGCGCGGGCGGAGGGCCTGGATGCCCGGACGGATCTGTTCTCTCTCGGGGTGGTGCTCTAGGAGATGTTGACCGGCCGCCTACCATTTCCTGGGAAGAGTTCGGCAGAAATCTTCAGGAGTCTTCTGGGAGACCCACCCACTCCACCCTCGCAGCTCAACCCGGAGATTCCGGCAGAGTTGGAGCGAATCGTCCTGGAGGCCTTGGAGAAGGACCGGGAGCTGCGGATCCAGAGTGCCGCCGAGATCAAGGCGAGTCTACTGCGTCTGCGGCGGGACACCAGCACAAGCCAGCTTGCTGCACCGAGTCCGGCAGCTGCAGGGCAGAGTGCAGCAATCTCCCGCCGCAAGTTATGGATTGGCGTGGCGGCTGTGCTGGCGGTGATTGCGACCGTCTGGTTGGGAAAAGGGATTCTAGTTCCGAGTCCCTCTGACACCTCGGGTCACAGTGAAGAATCCTCCGATACCTCCGCGATGGCCGGCGATACACCCTCGATCGCCGTACTGCCGTTCGTCGATATGAGCCCGGAGGGTGACCAGGAGTACTTCTCGGACGGTCTGGCGGAGGAGCTGCTCAACGCTCTGGCAAAAAATCGCGGGCTCAAGGTGGCGGGACGAACATCATCGTTCTCTTTCAAAGGAAAGGACGACGATCTGCGCGTGATCGGCGCGAAACTCAACGTTACTTCGATCCTCGAGGGGAGTGTACGCAAGGCGGGCGACCAGGTCCGGATCACCGTCCAGCTCATCAATGTGGCCGACGGCTTTCACCTCTGGTCGGAAAGCTACGACAGGCAGCTCAAAGATATCTTTGCAGTTCAGAAGGAGATCGCGAGTGCGGTGGCCGGGGCCCTTCAAGTTACGCTACTGGGAGCAAGGGGGACGGCGGCAGCAGAGGTCGACCCGGAGGCCTACTCAGCATACTTGCAAGGGAAGTTTTTTCTCGAGCGGCTGAATGAGGGCGACCTCCAGAGGGCCGTGGCCTTGATTGAGCGAGCCCGGAACTTAGAGCCGAGCTATGCCCCGGCCTGGGCGAGCTTGGCCCGAGTTCGCTTTAGGCAGGCAGATTATGGTGACTTACCAAGGACTGAAGGTAATGCTCAAGCGCGGCAGGCGGCGAAGAGGGCCATTGAGCTGGATCCAAACCTGGCAGAGGCTTACACCGCACTCGGGTTCATCAAGATGGTCTATGACTGGGACTGGGAAGGAGCCGATGCTGCCATTCAGCAGGCTCTGGATCTGGGGCCGGGAAGCGCCAAAGCGATTGAAAATGCCGCTAACCTCGCTGCGACTCTAGGTCGTTTCGATAAGGCCCTCGCGCTTGGCCGTCGCGCCGTGGCGCTCGATCCGCTCAGCGCGGACGCCTACCGGGCCCTCGGCTTATCTGCTTTCTATTCCGGGCGGCTGGAGGAGGCCGAAAAGGCGTTCAGGAAGGCTCTCGAGCTCAATCCGCAAAGGGTCTGGCATCATGTTCGGGTGGGGTGGGTTCTTCTAGAACAGGGTCGCCTGCAAGAAGCTTTGCAGGAGATGGAGCAATCGAACTTTCGCCTCCTTCGCAACTTCGGACTTGCATTGACCTATCACGCGATGGGAAGACAGGAAGAAGCGAACGCAGCGTTAACTGAGCTTGTCGAGGAGGGAGAAGGTCTTCTCGACTTCCAGATTGCATCCGTGTATGCCTATCGCGATGAGGTCGACCTAGCCTTTCAGTGGCTGAACCGAGCCTACGAAACACGCGACGCGGGGCTGGCCTCGGCTCTGGGCTACCCGTACTTTCGCAAGCTCCATGACGATCCGCGTTGGGAGGCGTTTCTGAAGAAGATGAAGCTGGACGGGTGAGAGGTAGAATCAGTTCGAATCCAATGATCGGCCAGACGATAGCGCAGTACCGGATTGAGAAGCACCTCGGTGGAGGTGGGATGGGCGTCGTCTATGAGACGGAGGACACCAACCTGGGGCGCCGGGTGGCGCTCAAGTTTCTGCCCGAGGCGATGTCGACAGAAGCCGGGTTGTTGGAGCGCTTACCTACGTACAGAACTTGACTGTCCGCCCATCGGGTTCGGTGCGCAAGTACCAGCATGGCGAGTACGACCTCGACGCCGTCAGGGATGAGCTGGCCGTGAACTTCGTCCTGGCCGGCAACTGCAGGAGCAAAGAGCCAAAGCGGCTTGACATTGTTATAGAGACCGGGAGGGAGGAATCTGGGGGTTGGGCGGCGCACCAACCGTTGCGAGCTTTGGTACAGGTCCCCCGCCCAGATCTCTCCGCTGCGGCGGCTGCGCCGCCGCCGGTCGA
Source organism: Thermoanaerobaculia bacterium (assembly GCA_036446675.1). Classification (GTDB taxonomy): domain Bacteria; phylum Acidobacteriota; class Thermoanaerobaculia; order Multivoradales; family JAHEKO01; genus JAZFTL01. The sequence goes on along the minus strand of JAZFTL010000040.1, from coordinate 496 downwards.
GATGACAAAGAATGGAGCGGTGCCTAACGGCACTTCCAGTCGAGAGGACAAGGGGTGCGTCGATTTATTGTTTCTACTCGAGTAACTGCAGCGGCAGCAGCGCCTGATCACCCAACGCTTTCCACAGCCCGGGATCAACGCCCTGGGTGGTTGCTTGAATTCGGTGGGCCTGGGCGCCCGACAAGAACACTATGCTCAGACTGGCGACGAAAAACAGGGTCAATCCGAAGCGCGCCAGTCTGCTGCTGAAAGCCTCGCGAAAGATCACCCGCAGCGGCAGCACGTAAATCAGCCAGGCCCAGGCCATGCCGCCGAGGAGGCCCAGCCCCCAAATCAAAGTCGCGCTCAACTCACCGACAGAGACCAGTGCTCCGGAACTCTCTCCCACCAGCACGGGGAGGTCGATCAAAGTACTCTCGAGTTCAAACAAGAGATAATTCAGACCGCCCTCGAGGAGCTCGGCCATAGCGACGAAAAGCGCGATCTCTCCCAGCCC
>JAZFTL010000039.1:0-5998 GCA_036446675.1 Thermoanaerobaculia bacterium | reverse complement strand
CATGATCGTCGTCAAGCTTTTGGGGTAGACCGAGTAGACAAGCCCCGCCCCGGAACGAACCGCGGCCTGAGCAGCCAATACCGCCGCGCCGGTCATGCCCTCACTCCCGGCCAGAATGCCCACCCGCCCGAACGTGCCCTTATGCCCCGCAGGGTCGCGCGCGGGCAAGGAGGCTTTCATTTCCGCGACACCTAGCAAGTTGTTCCGGATGGATTCGTCTTCCAGTAGGTCGGAGGGAAACCCAATGTCAGCGATGGTGACCACGCCGCAAAGGCGAACGCCGGGTTCGACGGCCAGCATCAGCTTTGGCAAACCGATCGTCACCGTAGCCTGAGCGTGGACGCATGCGCTTGCCTCGGAGGCGGACTCTGATCTTGGCGAAATCGGCGGCATCCCCTCATAAAGTCCCGAGGGCACGTCGACGGCGAGCACGTTCACTTCAGATACGTTCAGGGCTTGGATAGCCTCGGCCGAAAATCCCTTAGCCGGTCCCCGGAGGCCCGTACCGAAGATCGCGTCGATGACGAGGTCGTACCGGATGAGCTGGTCGTGAAGTTCCCGAGTCGATTCGATTCGACTTAAACGGCTGTCTGCCCGGAGGGGTGACTGCGAAGGATCTAATGCTCTACATCCTGCTGCACTTCGCTAGGTCGCAGCAGACGCTGAACAGAGTCATGGAATTCACCGGCGCTGGACTCGCGAGTCTTTCGATGGATGAGCGCGCGACGCTGACCAACATGGCGACTGAATGCTCGGCGCGAGGAGCCATCGTCGAGGCCGATGATGTCACTTTCGATTGGCTCAGCCGGCGTCGACCTGAACTAGGGCTGGAGCGGCTTCTGGAGCGCTCAGTTTCGCCGGATGCGGGCGCTACGTACGATGGTGGAGTACACACCATCGATCTCTCGACGATCCGGCCGATGGTAGCGCATCCTGGAGACCCGGATCGCGGCGTACCTTCCGATCCCACCAATGGAGCCTACGTCGATGAGATCGGGGAAGTCCGGGTAGATATTGCCTATGGCGGCAGCTGCACCGCCGGGAAAATCGATGATCTCGCTTTTTATCATCAGGTTGTCAGTGAAGCTGTGGAGGCCGGTTTGAAGGTGCCGGACGATGTAGACTTCATCATCCAATTTGGTTCTCAGGAAGTCGAAGAGTATAGTCGACAGCACGGTTTCGTAGAGAATTTCCGAAAGGCAGGGGTGCGGCTGATTCAGCCCGGGTGTGGCGCTTGTATCGGCTGTGGTCCGGGGGTTTCCGAAGAGACCGAGCAGGTGACGATCTCTGCGATCAATCGAAACTATAAAGGTCGCTCGGGTCCAGGTCGACTCTATCTGGCCTCACCGCTTACGGTCGCCGCTTCGGCCTTTCTGGGGACGATTACCCGATACCGCCCGGGGATGTTTGCAGAGATGAAGCAGCAGTCAGGGTGACTGCATGGATGCCGTTCATGGAGCCTGAAAGAAGCTCAGAAGAGATCGAATGATCGTCGAAAAACGCAGACTGGACGGAATGATCCTGCTGGATATCGAAGGGGTCATCAAGCTCGGTGAAAGTGCTGCATTCTTCGTGGAGACATTAGAGCGATCTCTAGCTCAAGAAGAAGGCCACGTGCTCATAGACTTTTCGAAAATCAGTCAGATGGACTCGACCGGACTAGGTGAACTGATCGATTATCTTGGGCGCTTTCGCGAACACAATCGTCAGCTGGTTCTGATCAATCCAGCAGATCGAATACGCCACCTGTTGAACACGTCTGGGCTCAAGAATCTGTTTACCACCTTTGAGACTACCGAGGCGGCAGTCAAGGCCTTGAAGTAATCTTCTAGCCCGCAGCGCTGCGGTAGTTCCGATGTTGCTGCTGGTACTGGTTAAAATGATGACACTCGATCCACTGCACAATTTTTCTCTGGTGGCGCGCCGCACTCGAGGCAGTGCGACGGAGTGTTGGCACTTCGGAGCAGCCGCTGTAGTGACGCCGACAGGACAACTCATCGCTTCGGTTGGCAATCCTGAGATTCCGTTGTTTTTGCGATCTTGCGCCAAACCGATTCAAGCACTGCCATTTGTGCGTGGTGGTGGGGTCGAGGAGTTCGGCCTAGAGGAGGCCGATATTGCGCTTATCTGCGCTTCGCACTCGGGTCGGCCTGAACATGTCGAACGAGTTAAGGGATTGCTGCGCCGGGGCGGATTTGAGGCAAATGACCTTCTGTGCGGGGTGCACCAGCCATTCGACAACGAGGTCAAGCTAGGCTTGTTGAAATCCTCCGTGAGCCCGACGGTACTGCATAACAACTGCTCTGGAAAACATGCTGGAATGCTCTTGGCCTGCAAGATGATGGGCTTTGAAGCCGGGGACTATACTTCAATGCAACACCCGTTGCAGGAGATGATTCTGCAGGCAATTGCGGAAGTAGGCAAAGTTCCCGAGACTGAGTTGAGACTCGGAATCGATGGTTGCGGCCTGCCGACCTATCTCTTGTCTCTGGCAGGAGGGGCTCGCATCTACGCGAGTATCGCCGATCCGGGGGCTTCCGATCTGAAAACCTCGTTTGTTGAGGCACTCCACACCATCGGCGGAGGCATGGCGAGTGCACCTGAGATCGTGGCAGGCGTGGGTCGATTCGCTACCGAGTTGACGCAGGCCACCGGAGGGCGGTTGATCGCAAAGGAAGGCGCAGAAGGGGCGTTTGGAGTCGCGGTACGAGGCCCGGTAGCACTCGGTTTAGTGTTGAAGGTCGCGGACGGTTCGGAGAGAATACGGGACATCGTAGTCGTAGACATCTTGCGGCAACTCGGCTGTCTTAGCGCCGCCGAATTAGAACAGCTGCGTGTCTTCATCAAGGTTGATTTGCGAAGTCACAGTGGAGCTCGCGTCGGAGAAATTCTTCCCGATGTGGAATTGATTAGAGTACAGTGACGTGCCTATGACCGAGCCGATGACTGTTCGCATCGCCCACAGCCCCGATTCTGACGACGCATTCATGTTTTATGCCCTCACCCAAGGGCTCCTGGACACCCAGGGGCTGAAAATAGAGCATGTTCTGAAAGACATCGAGAGCCTCAACCAGGCGGCCTTCCAAAGTACCTATGACATCACGGCGCTGTCATTTCACGCCTACGCATATTTGGCCGATCGCTACGTATTGATGCCTTCAGGCGCCAGCTTCGGAGACGGGTATGGACCGGTAGTTGTGGCCGGTCGTTCGATGGGCCGGGACGATTTGCACGGTTGTCGCGTAGCGGTGCCCGGTGAGCTGACCACGGCACATCTGGTCCTCAAACTTTGGCTGCCGGAAGTTGAAACCGTCAATGTAGCTTTTGATCAGATATTCAGCGTTGTGAAGAGCGGCGAGGTAGATGCTGGGGTGGTGATTCACGAGGGCCAACTCACTTTCAGTGACGAGGGGCTCTATCCTGTCGTCGATTTGGGAAAATGGTGGTTGGACGATACGGGTGGCCCGCTGCCGTTGGGAGCCAACGGCATTCGCAAGGATCTGCCCCTCGAGCTACAAACCCGACTTTGCAGTCTTCTGACTGAAAGCATTGAATACGCTCTGAGTCACCGTAGCGAAGCCATGGAGTTCGCGATTCGGTATGCGCGTGACTTGGAAGAGGATCCGGATCGTTCAGACGAGTTCGTAGGGATGTACGTGAATCACTGGACCCGTGATTATGGCGAGGAGGGTAGGCGAGCCGTACAGCGGTTGCTGGATCGGGGATCCGACGCGGGTTTTTTGACAGAGAGAATTGAAGCCGAGTTTTTGGAAATTTCATAGCTCGACTCCGTTTTCCGGAAGGCCCCTGTGATAGGGTTTTTCGGCCTAGCGCGTCGTTCGACGGGCTACAGATCGTGGACTTGCTATGAGCGAGAAATAGTTGTGGATCATTCACAAAAAAAGTTGACGCCACCGGCAGATGGTGAAGAAATTCGATGGCAAGAGGGGGTACTCGAGGTCCCCCAGCGGCCGATCGTGCCGTTTATCGAAGGAGACGGAATCGGTCCGGATATCTGGCGGGCGACTCGCCGGGTCATCAACGCCGCGATCGAGAAGAGCTATGGCGGCGCGAAGTCGATCGCCTGGTTTGAGATTTACGCTGGAGAGAAAGCGAAAGAGCGTTACGATGAGTGGCTGCCTCAGGAGACGATAGAGGCCATCCGAACCTTCCGGGCGGCAATCAAAGGCCCGCTCACGACCCCGGTGGGTGGCGGAATCAGAAGTTTGAACGTCTCTCTGCGGCAGATACTAGACCTCTATGCCTGCATTCGCCCGGTGAAGTACTTTAAGGGCGTTCCGTCGCCGGTTCGGCATCCGGAGAGGGTGGACATGGTCCTCTTTAGAGAGAATACCGAAGATGTGTATGCGGGAATCGAGTGGGAAGAGGGCTCGAGTGGGGCTCGAGAGCTCATCACTTTCCTGGCCGACATTTTGGGCAAAAGGGTTCGCGAAGACAGTGGAATCGGAATCAAGCCGATCTCGATTACGGGGAGCCAGAGACTGGTTCGCAAGGCGATTCAATATGCGATAGACAACAACCGAGAGAGCGTTACCCTGGTGCACAAAGGCAACATCATGAAATACACCGAGGGTGCCTTCAAAGAGTGGGCGTATCAGGTCGCAAGCAGAGAATTTCAGGAGAACACAATCTCCGAAGCGGAGCTCTGGGAGGCCCACGAGGGCAAGCTTCCGGCAGGTAAGGTACTGATCAAGGACAGAATCGCTGACGCGATGTTCCAGCAAATTTTGTTGCGACCGACCGAATACCAGGTAATCGCCACGACGAACTTGAACGGCGATTACCTGTCAGACGCCCTGGCGGCGCAGGTCGGCGGTCTTGGAATGGCTCCCGGTAGCAACGAGGGTGATGGGATCGCTCTGTTTGAAGCGACCCACGGGACTGCCCCCAAGTATGCAGGCCAAGACAAGGTTAATCCGGGTTCGCTCATCCTGTCCGGGGCTATGTTGCTGCAATGGTTAGGCTGGGATGAGGCTGCGCGAAGAATTGAGCTGAGCCTCGAGGCAACCATCTGTGAGAAGCGAGTGACCTACGATCTGGAGCGCCAGATGAAACATGCGACTCTCCTTAAGACGTCCGAGTTTGCTGAGGCCATCATCGAGAATTTCTGAAGAATGCAAAGGAGCTAGCTTGCTATGGATCACAAGGTATCAGTAGTCGGCGCGGGAAACGTCGGGGCTACCACCGCTCAGCGCATCGCTGAGAATGAGCTGGCGGACGTCGTCATGATCGACATCGTCGGAGATCTGGCGCGGGGCAAGGCGTTGGACATGATGGAGTCGGCTCCGGTGCTGGGATTCAATTGCGAGATCACCGGTGGTGACGACTACGAACTCACCGCAGGGTCGGATATTTGTGTCGTCACTGCGGGTTTGGCACGCAAGCCGGGGATGAGTCGAGACGACTTGCTGGCCAAGAATGCCCAGATCGTAGGAAGTGTCGTCAAGAGTTTGATCGCATACTCACCCGAAACGATCTTGATCATTGTGAGTAACCCGCTCGACGCAATGTGTGAAGTGGGGCGACGTGTCTCCGGCTTCCCGAGACAACGAATCTTTGGAATGGCGGGAGTATTGGATTCGGCGAGAATGCGATATTTCATCGCTGCGGAACTCGATGTCTCGGTTGAGGACGTAGATGCGTTTGTTCTGGGTGGACATGGTGACACCATGGTTCCACTACCTCGATTCGCTACCGTAAACGGGATCCCTCTGCCGGATCTTCTCTCCCCCGATCGTATCGACGCGATCAACCTGCGCACCCAGAACGGGGGCATTGAAATAGTCAACTACTACAAACAGGGTTCGGCCTACTACGCCCCTTCCGCGGCGGTAGCGCAGATGGTTGCAGCGGTGCTGCGAGACAAGAAGAAGATCCTCCCCTGCGCCGCGCTACTGGAGGGCGAATACGGCGTCGACGGACTGTTTGTCGGAGTTCCCGTGAAGCTCGGGCGCAGTGGACTCGAAGAGATCGTCGA
>JAZFTL010000038.1:0-3158 GCA_036446675.1 Thermoanaerobaculia bacterium | reverse complement strand
GCTGATCTGAGCGACCAGGTTTCCTCCGTCGATGTTGATTATAACTTCAGCACTCTTTACTCCTGAGTGTTTGCGCACGTTTGCCAAAGCTTCTTGAATGATCCGTAGAAATTGCAACTCGAGCTTTGGAGATAGATGAAGATTCTCGCCTACTTCGAGAGAAGTGAAGATACCGGACTGGTCCTGCCAGCGCTCGAGAAACTCTTTGAGAGCGTCGCCGAATGGCCGCTCGGTTCCCAACTTGGTTCTGAGTGCCAGAATTCCCTCACGCACATCGGTGTAGACCTCGCGAGCCGCCCTGGCCAACTGCTCGAGTTGGGCAGAGGCCTCTGCGGTCTTCTCGCGGTTCAGATACTCTTTCACGGCCTGCGCTTTGGTGTTTACGTAGGCTAGCACTTGGGCCATACTGTCGTGCATTTCCCCGGCAAGGCGTACTCGCTCTTCGGCTATGGCCAAGGTGTGTACCTGCCGGTGAAGATGTGCGTTGTCGATCGCCGAGGCGGCTGCAGTGCTAAACCGGAGAAGGGTCTCCTCGTCCTCTTGAGAGAACGGTTTGTGTCCCTGTTTCTCCGATAGATAGAGGTTTACCCCTAAAGGGGCTCTTGCAGATGACCGGCACAGCCAACAGAGACTCCATTGTAGGATGGTGTGGAGGAAACCCTTGAGATCTGGGATCATGTCGCATGTTCTGCAAACGCAGTGTCGAGCCCGAGCTGCCGCTTCTCGAGGACTCGGCGCCCCTCGCCAATGTCCTGCGGCAACGCTACCGGGCACTGTGGGATACAACTGTCGACGGCCGTCTGGCCGCTCGGCTTCAGCTGCCTCCGGGGGGCGAGGAGGCTCGGCGGAGGGAGTTTCTGAGTATGTTCTCGATGCTTGGAGAGAGCGGCGAACGGTGCTTCGAGCATTTCTTCTGCAAACCACGGGCGAGCCATTCCGAGTCCGTCGCGTTCGCAACCCAGCCTGGCGCGGCCGACACCTCCTTCCCATGCTCGCTCTGCCGCATGCCTACCACGAGTCTTCACGCTAACCCCACAGTGCTAGAGCCGGAGATCCTTGCAGCGATTCGAGGTGATTTCCCGGATTGGGAACCGGCATGCGGCCTCTGCACACAGTGCGCTGACCTCTATGGGGCCTTGGCTGCTGGCGCCCACAGATGTTAGCCGCTGCTTCACCGCACGGTGGAGCGAGTTGTGCGGTTGGTCCCCTGCCCCGTTCTTACCCTGACGTCGTTTGGAAAGTCGTTGATTTCGACAGGCGTTTACAGCCTGCGCTACTTGATCGCTTCATCATCTCAAGGCTTCGACCTCAACTGCTCGACGCTCTGATCAAGCAGACTTCGAGTAAACGCCTCGAACGCAAAGACGTCAGGGAAATTGCTCGCTACTCCCAAGGAGACCCTTACCGCGCCGGTACCCTTGCCGGCCAGACATAGCCTGAAGTCTTCGAGCGTCATCGAACCGGTGTTGCCAGCAAAACAACTCACCAATTCGTCCTTCTCCAGACCCAGCGCCAATTCACCGGCACCCGGGTTACAAAAGCAACCGGTTCGAAGAGAGATATTGCGCTTCGCGGCCAGCTGTTCGATGACGTCATGTTCAATCAGCTCTCCGGCGGAGTCGTTGAAGTTCATCGTGATGGTGCCCCCACGACCTTCGAGGTCCGGTGACCCGTAGAGGACAATAAGCGGCCGTCCATTGGTGTGCCGCAGAGCCAGCAGATTTGTAATCAGCCATCCCGTGAGACTGCGAACGCGACGATGAATCTGATCGAGCCCGATCGACTCGATGAATTTCAGGCCAAAGTGAACGGCGGGAATATTCGCGTAGTCGACGGTTCCGTCTTCGAACGCCGCGCTGCCGTCCGCCGGCACATGGGTGTCTGCTTGCACCGAGGCGACGGTGATCGTGCCGCCTGCGAACCACGGTCGGCGGAGCTTCGAGAGGGCCTCCCGGCGAGCAATAAGTGCTCCCACTCCGGTGGGGTAGCCGAACATTTTGTAAAAGGAAAGGGCAACATAGTCAGGCCGCCAACGAGATAGATCCAGTCGATTGGTCGAAACGAATGCGGCCGCGTCGAGCAGCACGTCCCAACCCTCGCCGTGAGCCCGATCGATCCACTCGAGGGGGTGCTGAATGCCGGAGAAATTCGACTGAGCCGGAAAGGCAAAGAGATTGTTGCGCCCCTTTACGGCCGCACCCAAGTAACGATCAAGGGCCACTTCGTTGACTCGCATTGTCAGGGGATCAATCGGGACATAGGCGGTTTCCGCCCCATGGGCACGGTTGAACTCTCGAATGCCGTTCACCGAGTTGTGATTGTCATAAGTCAGCAGGAAGCGATCGCCTGGACCGAAAGGGTACGACTCGCCAACCAACTTCAGGGCGTGGGTGGCGTTGGCAGTGAAGATAACGGCGTACTCATTCGGCGAGCCGCCAAAGAAGGCAAGAGTATGGCGTCGAGCCTCTTCGACTAGTTCGGTTGTGGCGACCGAAGTGGGGCTGACCGAATGAGGATTGCCCAAGGTCCGTTCTAAAAGCAGCTCAGTATGCCTTCGCAGCTGCCACTCGCCATAAAGCCCTCCCCCGGTGTAGTCGAGATAGATCTGACTCGATCGATCTAGGCGCGAGAATTCGCGGCGCCTTACATCATCCAACGACGCGGTTAAGTGGTAATCGGGATAATCTAACAAGAAGCCTGTAAAGGCTTGCTCAAGAGACTTATCTGCGCGCAGGGGCTGCATGGGAAATCATCAGTTTCGACCCAACAGTAGGGGAAGTACTCCCTAGCCTACCAGAGCGTCGAATACTTACCGGCAACACGAACTGGGGTCGTGTAGATTCGAGCGAGAGCACCGGTTCACGAATCCTTAGGTGAGTCCGACCCCATCTGGCGAAGATCGCCGCACAGGGACCGGATGGGACCCTCTCGGGCCCCATCCGGCAGGGGTTGAGCTGCGGTTGATGAATCGTGGTCTAGAAGGCCAAGTCCGCCAGCAAGGTAATGCGATCCACCTTGTTCTTCCCTGGAGCCTGGTCGAGCTCGGAATAGTACTCCAGCGCGAATTTGACATTCTCGGTGACATAGAAGCCGAGCTGGGCGGTCAGTGCCGCCATTTTGTCCTTGCCGTTGTTTAGTTCAGTGAAACCATAGCGCAG
>JAZFTL010000037.1:0-5854 GCA_036446675.1 Thermoanaerobaculia bacterium | reverse complement strand
GGTTTGTCGTACACCGGCATGAGCTGCTTGCTCAGACCCGCGGTCAGCGGCAAGAGCCGACTCCCCGATCCGCCCGCTAGGATGATTCCCTTTCTTTTCAACGGTATCTCTCCGCCTGCCTGCAGTGCGCAGTATTCCGTCGAAGGTTACGCTCTAATCGCCGGATGCTCATTGATTCGCCTGATTGAACTGCGCAGGCTAGCATGCCCGCGGAATCCGAGTCGACCCGAACCCGAAGTGGACTCAGAAGGCTCCTATTGATCGATCGATACCGGTGAACAGAACTGCCGCGGAGTGGGAAGGTTTGACGACTCCGTCTGACCTCAGCTGGAGCAGCCCTGCCAATCCAGCCGAACCGGTAGGATCGACTGGAATCCTAGTGTGGGATTGAGCCAAGCTGTTGGCATGCAGCAGGGTTGCTTCCGATACCACCACCGGGATACCGCCGGTTTCGAGCATTCCTCGAACCGCGACATGCCAGTCATATGTCTCGTCATCCAAAATTCCCGAAGCGACACTCTTGGGCTCCTGGCCCCACGGCCACATGAATTCAGAGCGATGGCCCGCAGCATACTCGAGCGCCGCGTTGACAACTTCCGCCGACACTTCTTCGCATACAAATCCAGCTAAGCGCGCTGTGGTCGCCGGCAACCCACAGTCGGTCGAGGAGATTTTTCGCCACTGATTGAGAATGCGCGACAAGACCTTCATGTAGGCGCGCTCTAACGGTGCGGCTCCTTGGGTTTGGACCGTGTGAATTTGCGGCATGCGGTCGATGACTCCTAGCTCCTTAGCCTCCCAAAAACCCTGAATACAGGAACTCACAAGAGCCCCGCCACCGACCTGAACGACCAAGTGATCCAGACTGCACCCTTCTCGGACCAGGTCCGCAATCATTTCCCAGGCGAGGGTTTCACCCCCCTCTATGTTGAGCCCATTGTCAGGGCCCTGACAAGTAAACGGAGTAGCTCCGTCTGCCACGGCTTGACGGAAGGCTTCGTAACAGGGATCCCCGGAGTTCTCTGAGGAGCGTGAACATACCGTGAGATTAGCCTCGAGCTGCTTCAATCTTCTAACCACAGAGTCCTCGGCCCAGTCGGGTATGAAAACTTCTAGGCGTCTGCCCGCAGCGGCGGCCACGGTCGCAGCCGCTAGAGCAGCGTTGCCGCAACTGGAGATCGCCAGGGTTTGCACTTCCGACTCCGATTCTGATGTTTCGTCCCCGGAGAGCGCCTCTTTGATTTTCAGCCAGATCATGATTCCCAGGAGATGTCTGACCTTATGTGAGCCCGCCACGTTTCCAGTCTCGTTCTTAATCCAGAGACTGTTCCTGGAAGTCAGGCCGATGGCCTTCGCCAGACGGTCCTCAGAGATGAGAGGTGTGGATCTGAACTCGCGGCCATCGACTCGTCGGAGATCCTCGCCTAAGTTGGTGACGAGAGCTTCATAGCTGCTATCCGGCATCCCATTCGCCCGACCGGTATTGTAACTGTGCAGTAACCGTCTAAACTTGAGGAACGGATTCTGTTCGTGCCCGCCAAAGAGCTCTTTCGCCGCCGAGACTCCGCCAAGGCTGCTTGGATTCAACTTGCGCTGAAGAACGTGATCGATATCATCGCCAACCGCCTGCGGACAGCGATACCGAATTTCTGCATCAGCTGGAGCGACCCAGCCGCAACCCGCACAGATCTGACGAGAGTCCACGGATGTCATCACCTCTATTGTAGCGCTATGATGAAGACTTCACACCCGACCGAGGTTCGACTTGCTCGCATCGGGCTAGGCTAGCCTGGAGAATTCATGTGCCTTCTGATCAAGAACGGCGAGATCGTGACCACCGAGAGTCGGTGGTGTGGAGACGTCCGCTGTCGCGGCGGAAGAATCGTCGAGCTCGGCGCAGCACTGGAGTCGGAATCGGGCGAGAGGGTTGTCGACGCGGCCGATCAGCTGGTCTTGCCGGGCGGGGTCGATCCTCACGTTCACATGGCCCTCCCGGTTATGGGAACTGTCTCTTCAGACGATTTCGAGTCGGGAACAGCCGCGGCTATTGCGGGCGGAACAACAACCATCATCGATTTCGTTCATCCCGAGCGCGGCCAGAATTTCCTCGAAGCACTCGCGGCGCGCCAGACGGAGGCGCAAAATGCAGTGGCCGACTACAGCTTCCACATGGCCGTCACCTGGTGGGCTGAGGAGGTCGCTCCATGGATCGTCCAGTGCAGCACCACCGAGGGCATTCCATCGTTCAAGGCGTACATGGCCTACAAGGAGTCCGTCGGCCTCGAAGACAGCGCTCTGGTCCAAGCCATGCAGGTCATCGGAAAGCAAGATGGAGTGCTGTTGGTACATGCCGAGAACGGCGACATTATTGAAGATCTACGGACCGAAATGGCTGCAACCGGTCGAACCGCGCCGAAATACCACCCCCAGTCGCGACCGCCTGAGACGGAAGGTGAAGCCACGACTCGGGCGATCGAGCTCGCGGCAACTGCCGGCGCCCAACTCTATGTGGTTCACATCACTTGCCGCCAAGCACTCGAGGCAGTCGCCAAGGCTAAACTCGACGGCCAAAAGATCTTCGGGGAGACCTGCCCTCAGTACCTACTGCTGGATGACAGCGTCTACGACAAGCCGAATTTCGAGGGAGCTGCCTACGTCATTGCACCGCCGATTCGACCGAAGAGGCATCAAGAAGCCCTCTGGTCTGGGCTCAGAGACTCTCAGTTGGATGTCGTCGCCACCGATCACTGCCCCTTCAACATGTCTCAGAAAGAGGCAGGTAAAGAGGACTTTCGAATAATCCCCGGAGGCGCAGCGGGCGTTGAGCATCGGCTCACCTTGCTGTACACCCACGGCGTTCTGGAAGAGCGTATCGATCTGCACCACTTCGTAGACCTCATCTCCACCAGGCCGGCCAAAATTTTCGGACTCTACCCCCGCAAGGGCTCCATCAGCGTCGGCGCCGACGCCGATCTCGTCGTCTGGAACCCAGAAGCCCATGGCACAATCTCGGCCGGCACCCATCACCATCGTTGTGATCGAAGTATCTTTGAAGGCTTCAGAACACAAGGTGCTCCCTCGACCGTCATCGCCGCAGGAAAGGTCGTGTTTGTCGAAGGTGACCTCAGAGTCGAACCGGGGAGCGGCAGATTTCTCAAGCGAGCACCACGCGAGAGGGGCGCCTAAGGTATCCCAAAAGTAGTCCTGCGATACACTCCCCCTACGACTCACCACGGGCTGCTACAGAAAGGGAGCTGAATATGAACCTAATTAGCGTTCTGGGGATGGTTACTCTGGTCGGCCTTGCTTGGGCGATGTCCGCACATCGCACCAAGGTAAATATACGAACTGTGATCTGGGGCTTGGGGTTGCAGTTCCTACTCGCCGTGATTATCTTGCGCGAAGACTTCTGGAGCTTCGCCGGAATGGCAGTCTTTGGTGGCCTTCTGGTGGCTTACATGATGCGGGCGAACGACGGGGAACCCGGTGGCGGTTGGAAAGTGGCTGCCGCTGTGATCGTCGGTGGATCTGCTGTCGGCTACGTCTTCGGACGCTTTCTCGGGCAGGCGATTCCGCTAGCGCTGCTCATCACGCTGGGCTTCCTGCTGGTCAACGCGAAATTTCGCTTCGCCCGCGAGATTCAGCGTTACGTCAGTTCATTGTTGGTCATCTTGGGCGTTACCTACCTGGTCTCCAGAGACTTGAACGGGCAAGAGGTCTTCAGCGCGTTGACCGCCAAGGTGAGCAGTTTTCTGAATCTCTCAGATTATGGTGCCAAATTCCTCTTCGGAAACTTAGCCGACGCCCAACACTTCTTTCCGGCCGACACCAGTATGTGGCACGGCTTCGGGTTTCTGTTCGCTTTCAAAGTATTGCCGACGATCGTGTTCTTCGGAGGTTTCATGGCACTGCTCTATCACCTTGGCATCATGCAGATTGTGATCGAGAATATGGCTCGGTTTATGCGATGGACGATTGGGACGAGCGGAGCTGAGACCCTTTCGTGCTCCGCCAATATCTTTGTCGGACAGACCGAGGCCCCCCTGCTGATCAAACCCTTCTTGGAAAAGATGACCAATTCGGAGCTCTCCACCATCATGGTCGGTGGCTTCGCAACGATCGCCGGAGGGGTGCTTGCCGGATACATTGCCATGGGAATTCCAGCTGGGCATCTCATTGCTGCAAGCGTCATGTCGGCACCTGCGGCTCTGGTCATCGGCAAGATCATCTATCCGGAGACCGAGCATTCGGAAACTGCCGGTGATGTCAAACTCCCCGACCTCAAGACTGCCGGAAACGCCATCGAGGCCACCGCCAATGGAATCACCGATGGGCTGAAACTAGCCGTCAATGTCGGCGCCATGCTGCTTGGCTTCATCGCACTCATCGCCGTTTTCGACGTTCTGCTGAATTGGGCCGACTCGATTATCGATGGGAGACTTCTCCATGGAGCTGTGGTCACTTATTCCAGCGGTGGCATGTCGCCGATAACTTCCGAGTTTGTCGGAATCTTCCCAGGCTCGCTCCAGACCTTCTTCGGAACCGTCCTGAAGCCTTTGGCATGGCTCATGGGAGTGCCGTGGGAAGATGCAGCTAAAGTGGGCAACCTACTCGGTATCAAGCTCTCGCTGAATGAATTTGTTTCCTATGGAACTCTGGGAACTTACATTCAAGACAACGCGTTAAGCGACCGTGCCGTGATCATTTCGACCTATGCTCTATGTGGATTCGCGAACTTCTCTTCGATCGGAATCCAAATCGGAGGCATCGCAGCCCTCGCACCCAGCCGCAAGTCCGACCTGGCTAAAGTGGGGCTCAAGGCAATGCTAGGCGGAGCCATCGCTTCCTGGCTGACGGCGACCATCGCCGGAATGTTGGTGGTTTAGACCCAGCCATCTGCGCTCAGAGCCTGTGAATTTTTCCAGATTCGTCGCGAGGGCAGCACCCGGGGGTGCCCAGGAAGGCGCGGAAGTGAAGGAATAGCGGGCTATTCCGAGCTTTCGCAACGCAGCTGGGCGCTTTTGGTGGGGCCCGCAGTAGGATATGGAAAAATTCACCGGCTCTTAGCCGCAACTCGACGATTCGCAGAGTACTTGACAACGGTTGCGGATGTATTTATATTTGCATAATGACGCAAACATGCAGTGACGGAGCAAACTCAAAGCGATCTTTCTGCTGCGACGCACTTAGAGAGCTCCTATCGCCCGACCTGTTCCGAGCCCTGGCCGATCCCAACCGCCTCACCGTTCTCATCGATCTGGCCGGAAAGAGTGCTCCCAGCACAGTCTCCGACATCGCCCCCTGTTGCCAGGTTGACTACTCGGTGGTCTCACGCCACTTGGCAACACTGCGCCGAGCCGGAATCGTCCAAGCTGAAAAGCGAGGTCGGGAGGTCTATTACACGTTGCGGTATTCCCAACTCTCGCAGGCTCTTCGGTCGATTGCCGATGCGATTGACACCTGTTGTGCCGAATTCGACCAATGTCAACCAGAAACCGAGTTGAAGTCCCAGCTCAACACCTAATTTGAAAGGAGTACCAATGTCCAACAACTCATCAGTGCATCAACAAGTCGCCGACGCCTACACTCGAGCCGTCTCGCAAGAGAATGGATCCGGCTGTTGCAGCTCGTTATCCCACGGCTGCGGAAGTTTTTCCGCGGACACAGTCTCACCCAAAGGTGTGGCTGCCAAACTCGCCAACTACTCCGCTGAGGAGCTCGCCAGCCTGCCGGCCGATGCTGTCGTCAACTCATTCGGCTGCGGCAACCCTCTCGCCTTCGTCGGGGTGCAAGAGGGTGACGTGGTTCTGGATCTTGGCTCAGGGGCGGGAATCGACCTCATCCTGGCTGCCGA
>JAZFTL010000036.1:0-2610 GCA_036446675.1 Thermoanaerobaculia bacterium | reverse complement strand
GGCGCGTGGAATCCGTAGTCCATCAGCCGCTTGGCGATGTCGTCTACAGAGATACCGGCGCTCTCTTTGAAGGCCCTGAGATCGATAATAAATTCATGGGCAACGAGTCCATTATGGCCACTAAAGAGTATCGGATAATGGTCGCCTAACCTCTTGGCCATGTAATTGGCGTTGAGAATGGCGAGTTGACTCGCTTGCAGCAGTCCGGCGCTCCCCATCATGGCGATGTACATCCAAGAGATCGGCAATATTCCGGGACTTCCGTAGGGCGCTGCCGAGACCGGTCCGATGGCGCGACTGCCGCCGCAAGGCACTACGGGATGCCCAGGTAGGAATGGGGTCAGGTGGGCTGCAACGCAGATCGGACCTACCCCTGGCCCGCCGCCGCCATGCGGAATGCAGAAGGTCTTGTGTAGATTGAGATGGCAAACATCCGCGCCGATTTCGCCGGGAAAGCAGAGGCCAACCTGAGCGTTCATGTTGGCACCGTCCAAATAGACTTGGCCACCGTGAGAGTGGATGGTTTCGCAGATCCGACCGACTCCCTCTTCAAAGACTCCGTGGGTAGATGGATAGGTGATCATCACTCCGGCAAGCCGAGTGGAGAATTCGGCCGCCTTCGACCCCAGGTCGTCTAGGTCGATATTGCCGTTTGAGTCGCAGGCGACAGCAACGACTTTGTAGCCGGCCATTACGGCGCTAGCGGGGTTTGTACCGTGCGCTGAAGTAGGAATCAGAATGACGTTCCTCGCTGACTGGCCCTGAGATTCATGATATGCGCGCATCACCAACAGGCCGGTCAGTTCGCCCTGAGATCCGGCATTGGGCTGCATGGAAGCGGCGTCGAATCCCGTGATGTCAGCCAACCACGCTTCGAGCTGTCGCACCAACTTGGTGTACCCGAGAGTCTGTTCTGGAGGAGCGAAGGGATGGATGCGGGCAAACTCAGGCCAGGTGATGGGAATCATTTCGGCAGTTGCGTTGAGTTTCATGGTGCATGACCCCAGTGGAATCATCGAGTGCCCAAGAGAAAGGTCTCGCTCTTGCAGCTTGTTGAGGTACCGCAGCATTTCATGTTCGGAATGGTAGCTATTGAACACTTCGTGAGTCAGAAAATCTGATTCCCGGGCGAAGGGTGCGGCGATTTCAGCAGAGCAATCATCGATGAGACGTTGTAGGTCGAGGTCTTGCGCACCGTTCCGAGAAAAAACATCCAGGAGTTTTTGCACGTCATCGAGGGTTACCGTTTCATCGAAAGAAACTCCGAGACAGCCGTCTTCGAAGTGGCGTAGGTTGAGGCCTCGGCTTCGAGCTGCTGTCAGGATGCCGGCTTCTTGCCCTCTGGGAAGGTCGATTTTGAGAGTATCGAAGAACTGGTTGGTGCCAAGATCGAAGCCGAGCTGTCTGAGGCCGGCGGCCAAAACCGCGGTGCTTCCGTGTACTCGGCGAGCTATTCTGCGTAAGCCCTTCGGGCCGTGATAGACAGCGTACATCGACGCCATGACGGCCAACAGTACTTGAGCCGTGCAGATATTGCTGGTGGCCTTTTCTCGACGAATGTGCTGCTCGCGGGTCTGTCGAGCGAGGCGGTAAGCCGGTGCGCCATCGTCATCTTTTGAGACTCCGACGATGCGACCGGGTAGGGTTCGCTGATGGCACTCCTGAGCACTGAGAAAGGCCGCGTGAGGACCGCCGAATCCGAGAGGGACTCCGAATCTTTGACTGGATCCGATAGCGATGTCGGCTCCAAACTCTCCGGGTGGTCGGAGCAGCGTGAGCGCCAAGAGATCCGTTGCCACGATCAGCAGGGCTCCCGCCTCATGAACTTTGGCGGCAAGCGCTTGATAGTCAAAGACTGCGCCGTCAGTAGTGGGGTACTGCACGAGAACTCCGGCGAATTCATGCGAAGCGAAATCGATATTCTGCGGATCTTCCTCAATAATTTCCAGCCCGAGGGGCTTAGCTCTGGTTCTTATTACGGCGAGAGTCTGAGGGTGGCAGTCTCGAGCGGCGAAGAAACATTTCTTCTTGAATTTGGTCGCAGCAAGACACATGTTGACCGCCTCAGCCGCTGCCGTGGCCTCATCGAGTAGAGAGGCGTTCGAGAGGGGCAAGGCGGTCAGATCGGCCACCATGGTTTGAAAATTGAGGAGTGCCTCGAGGCGACCCTGAGCGATTTCCGCTTGATATGGCGTGTACTGGGTATACCAGCCGGGATTCTCTAATATATTGCGCTGCACAACAGGGGGTGTGTAGCAGTCGTAGTAGCCCATTCCGATGAATGAGCGGGCTACTTGGTTGAGTTCAGCGATTTTTCGAAGCTCCGCAAGAACTTCCAACTCGTCGCGCTCGGGGCCGATATGCAAATCTCTGCTGGAGCGAATCGAGTCCGGCAGGACAGCTTCCACCATCTGGTGCATCGATTGGAATCCGATCTCGGCGAGCATTTCTTGAATCTGCGGAGCGCTGGAACCGAGATGCCGCTCGCTGAATCGATAGGATGGATCACTCAGTATTTCCGGCTTCATTGCTGACTCCCTCGGTCCTAAATTTTGGTGTCCGTTCACTGGCGGAGTAGGATAGTAACAGGCGATACAAGGATGTGATGTA
>JAZFTL010000035.1:0-2780 GCA_036446675.1 Thermoanaerobaculia bacterium | reverse complement strand
AGCACCTATTAAGACCACTCAGACCACTCAACTTGAATGACCCGTCTCGCGGCGATCTTTGGCGTTTTGGTGAGTTCGTTCTCGGCGATTTTTGTCCGTCTTGCACGAGTAACTCCCGATACTGCAGCCTTTTTCCGCTCGCTCTTTGCCCTTCCCGCGCTGATCCTGCTTTGGCGCGGTATCGATCGCACGAAAGGCTCCGTCAAGCTCCGTGGTTTAGCCTTCGCGAGCGGAGTCATCGTCGGGCTAGATCTGGCTTTCTGGCACCCTGCGATCGATTGGATCGGTACCGGGCTTGCCACTGTGCTCGGAAACAGTCAGGGGTGATCTTCGTCGGACTGGCCGCGTGCCTCGATGCGCGAGCGCCCGTGCTCATCTTCATATAGTCCTTCGGAATGACAATCGGTGACAGTGCTCGGAACGACACGGCTGAAAGTGCTCGCGACGACAGCGTGTAGCCCGTTTGATCCCTGTTCCAGAAGTAAGTCACCAATGCCGCTCGACATTGTATATAGAAACCGGAGGCGTCTTGAATCGGGGCTAAATCGACTTGACTTTAGTATGGAGAGAGTGAAGGCGACGCAGGTGGCACTCGACCCCTTGTCATCTCGACTGGAGGTGCCGTTAGGCACCGGAGCGGAGAGATCTGGGCGGGGGACCTGCACCAAAGCTCGCAACGGTTGTTTCGCCACCCAACCCCCAGATTCCTCCCTCTCGGTCGGAATGACAAGTAATTAGGTGCGCTACGCTCAGGAACCACCAAGAACGGCAAGCTGCTCGCGGGCCTGCTCGACGATCGGCACGGGCATGTCGACGTTACCCCAGTGCTCGAGGAATTCGCGGTAATTGCTTCGCGCCGCATCGAGGTCGCCCCTACGTTGCTCCAGCCGTGCCACCTCGTAGAGTGCCGGAATAGCCCACTGATCGTCCTCGAATCGCGACGCTCCCCAGGGTGGACTGACCAGGGTGCGGTAGTGTCGAAGCGCTTTTTCGAGGTCGCCGACGTCTTCGGCGGCCTGCGCCAGCACGGATTCACGAGTAGCTGCAGTGATCGGCCGGCATATCGGCGAGCTCTCGACACTGAGCAGGGCCAGCGCCTCAGACGCTTCGCCCAGTGCTCGTAAGCGCTCGGCGCGGGCCAGTACCAGCCAGCAAGCGGGGTGCGGACTGCGATTGTCGCGTGCCAGCGTCTCCAGGCCTTCGATTTCGCGTTCGCCCTCTTCGTTTCGATCCGCAGCAAAAAGCAGTCGTACCGCCTCGAAGCGGCTCTTGGGATGAAAGTAGTCGATCTCGCGAGCGGCGCGGGCTTGGTCGATGGCGCCGGCGATGTCTCCCTGTAACTCCAGCACCCAGGAGTGTGTCAGTTTTGCAGTTGCTGCAATCGAATGAATCACTGGGCTGTCGAAATAGGGTGGAGCGGCCGAGAGGGACTCGAGGGCTCTCCGGAAACGCCCATCCTGGTAACTCAGCTGGGCGTCGAAATACAGAGCGATTCCCTTGGTGTAGCCCACGGAGTTCTCAACCACTTGGGCGGATAGTTCGAGCGCCCGCTCCGCATTGCCGGTGCGTAGCAGGGAGAGCGGGAACTCGGCGATATTGGCCAGCCGATCGGCAAAACGCGGATCCTCTTCGAGCTCAACGATTTCAGCATACCGCCGCTCGTGGTAGAGCAGTGCGAAACGCAGCTGAATGAGCGATCGATCTTGGTCGTCGCGATAGCGCTCCAGCAGGGCGCGTGCCTCATCTACTTCCTCGTACAGTAGCAAGAACGAGGTCAGGTGAAAGAGTACGATCTTGTAGGTCGGATCGATCTCGAGCGCCTTGGTAAACATATCAATAGCGCGAAATGGGTCCGCGTATTTACTGTAGTGGGTCAGAAATTCACCGAGGTAGTTGTAGGGATCGGGCATTTCCGGCGATTGGGCCACTAGGCTCTCCAGCGCCGCAAAGCCGCTGTCGACGTTGCCGGCTTCGTAGTCGATCACCGCGCGGTAGGTCGTCTGCCAGCGTGGGGGCAGCCTATCGACGTACTGCAAGCCGTTGTGTAGATTCCGCAGTGCACCGCCCCGATCTCCGTGCCAGAGTTGGGCCATCCCCAATTCGTAGTAGGCAAGGGCGAAAGTTGGATCGATCCGGATCGCCTTCTCCAGCTGCGCAATGGCCTCCTCGAACCTCCGCTCGTTTACCGCCAACTGCCCGGCGGCATATAGTCCGTAGGCTTCGGCCGAGTCGGTCAGTGAGTGCGCCAGATCGATCGCCAGCCCCTCATCGACTTGACCGACAGAGAGATGCCCGCTCACCTCGGTGGCGATCTCGCCCGCCATCGCAAACAGGGCGGATTTGCCGGCGCCCTCAGCGCGCATCGTGCCAAGGGTGTTGCCGCTCACCACGTCGACGAGCTCCGCCGTCAGCAGCAGCATCTCGTCGTTCTGCATCACCTGCCCGACCACCATGGTTCGTGCTCCCGCGATGCGCGCGGCCTTGGCGGCCAGGGTCGGGTCGAAGCCGCCGGCGGTTGCCCCCGCCTCCTTGAGCGAGGTTCGCACCTTGGCGCTCGAGACCAGTTCGATTCGTCCAGAATCGCCGAGGCCGGTGGTGATCAGCCCGGCCAACATGCGGCTGAGATGCTCGGTGTCGGCCGGATCGGCGAGGTTCTCGAAGCCGAGCACGGCGACCGGGCCAGAGCGATCGCTCGGGTCGATTTGAGCGCTGCGACCCGGCGACACTGATGATCCGCGCCCAAAGAGCCAGATCGCAGCCGCCACAGCGATCGCGGCGAG
>JAZFTL010000034.1:0-2782 GCA_036446675.1 Thermoanaerobaculia bacterium | reverse complement strand
GTGTCGAATCCCGCGTCGGTAGACGTGGTGCTTGGCGTGTCCTGGACTGCGGCAGGTTGGAAGGCAACTTGGTTCCCAGACCAGGACCCGTGGATGGGTTGTAGGTGGCTAATGGCTTTGCCTTCGAACCAGCGGGATGAGACGGCGAAGGGGACACGGGCGAAGCCATAGAGTGCAAAGTGTTCCCGCGTATTGATCTCTACCTTGAGCTTCGCTATCTTCCAGGTCCTTTCGTAATGTCACTGGATCTCGAGACCCCTCGCTTCAAAGACCTGCGACGGATGAACCTGGAACCGTAGATTCAGCCAAGGAGGCATTTCGCAAAGGTATCTTCCTGCCCTCTCCTTGGCCTCGAATACTTTCATGAATACTTAGATAGGTATTCCGCAGAGGAACAAATGCGGAAGGGCCTTCCTGGTATACTTTCCAAGGTGAAATCTGGGAACAAAAAGCTTGATCGATCATTGAACAATAAACACCCAGCAACACGCCCGCTGACTGTCGAGCTAGACCCTGCAATCTGCTGGGCGTGTTAACCAGTCTAGGTAACGGACTTATCTGGAAAGAAAGCACCGGTAACGGAAGAACTCAAACGCCCATTGCCGAGCAGTCGCTGTAAAACGCCCATGGACATCACCAACAAGACTCGAAAACCTCTGAGCCTTCCCTTACCCGGCGGGAAAAGACTGTTTCTCGGACCCGGGAAGACCGGGCAGGTATCGCCAAAGGCTCTCGAACACCCACTGATGGTAAAACTTCTCGAAGCCGGCGACATCGAAACAGCCTCTGGGGGACCCAAACGTAAGGAAGGGGGCGGTGGCAATGCCGGGGCGTCTCCTGGTCCCCGCCATAGCGGAGCCAGTGCCAAGCGCCAATCCGGTGACCGATGAAGCTCTCTTCCGACGCGCAAGGCCGCTCCAGTAGTATTAGGAACCCCAGACCAGGCGATGAAACACTTCAAGAAGGTATCTTCCTTGCCTCTCCTTGGCCTCGAATAGTTTCATGAATATTCTACCTCCCCCGCTCTGGAGCAAGTGCCTATGGGGAAGTGTGCTGCACCGGCAGATGAGTATCCCACCAGCGGTGCGACCGTTCCTGCGTCCAGCTGTCCATCGTCCCACATTCTGCGAGAGCCCTGGAGAGCTCGTCCGCATTCTGATGCCTCTGGCCAGGATCCTTCTCGAGGCAAGTGAGAATGATCCTGTCGAGGGTTGGTGAAATCTCCAGCTCGCTGCGCTCTGAGGGTGGAGTGGGTTTGGAATGGGCATGATGCATCATGGTCTTCATTACCGTCTCACCCTCGAAGACGAGATGACCGGTCAAAAGCCAGTAGCCAAGACAGCCGA
Source organism: Thermoanaerobaculia bacterium (assembly GCA_036446675.1). Classification (GTDB taxonomy): domain Bacteria; phylum Acidobacteriota; class Thermoanaerobaculia; order Multivoradales; family JAHEKO01; genus JAZFTL01. The sequence continues at coordinate 1,436 of JAZFTL010000034.1, read as the reverse complement.
CGGCATAGAGATCGGTCCGGGCATCGAGCGGACGATCCCCGAGCACCTGCTCGGGTGCCATGAAGGCCGGCGTCCCGCTGGAGGTTCCCTCTCTCGTAAGCCGGAGGTCCGCGTCTTCCGGCTCTCGTTGTCGCTTGACGAGTCCAAAATCGAGAACTTTGACGAAATCCACCTCCCGGCCGTACCTACAGACATACACGTTCGCCGGTTTGATGTCGCGGTGTATGAGTCCCGCCTCGTGAGCCTCAGCGAGGGAGTCACAAACCTGCCGGAGAACATGGATCATTCGGGCCGGTGGGATTGGGCCAAAACGCCGAATGAGCGACTCAGTATCCATCCCGTCAAGTAGTTCCATGACGTAATAAAACGTTCCAGCCTGTGAGATTCCGAAATCGAAGAGCTCGATCGTGTGGGGAGAGCGCATCGACGCGGTCGCCTGAGCCTCCCTCTCGAAGCGTCCCTGAACCGTCTTGCGGTCCTCGATGGTGCTCTCGCCCAAGGCTTCCGGTCGGATGAGTTTGATCGCTGCGGGCCGAGCGAGCATCCGGTGCTGTGCGCGCCAGACCTCGCCCATGCCACCGTGCCCCAGCATGTCGATCAGGCGATAACTTCCCAGTTCCCGAGCCCGGCTCACAGCGGTGCCAAGTCTGTACACGACGCGGGCGCCGACATACGCCATCCCAGTACAGATGAGATACGGGAAGATCGCGCCGAAGAAGAATGGGCCGGGCCCCACCGGGATGGAAGTGCCAGCGTACTTCATGGACAGACCGATGACGATGGAAACGGAGGATGCCGATACGATCAAAGAGAGAAGCGTCTTTGCTGGCCGGTTGGGAATGATGACCGTATAGGAAAGCATCCAAACCGCCACCCACGAGAGCCCGAAGAACCCGCCTTGGTACTCGACCTCCGAGTACACGCCCCAGAACTCGGCCAGCGCAATCCCGAAACTGCTCACAGCCCCGAACGCGAGTCCAACATCCATGAGCTTCGCCGGCGGGATCGCCTGGCTTCTCGCAACCACATACATGAGCAACGAAACAAGGATCGTAGTGCCGCCCGGTGCCCAATTGCTGAAGTCCTGGAAAAACTCGATATCGCCGACGAGGATGTCGAGAAAACGTCCGAGAAAGTTGGCCAGGAAAAACGTGGAAGCCAGGAGGAGCGCGAGGACCTGTAGTCGCTTCGAGGCCTCGACAAGGAGGTCTGAAGGTAGCTCCCGCGCAGGGCGTGAAACCTCATCCCCTGTCAGCGGGGTCCCTGCGGCTTTAGCGGGAGCAAGAAAAGTGCGCTTCTGGCCTTCGTCTACACTATTCACCGGCTGGGTTAAGTCATTTGTCATTTGAGTACTGCTCTCAAATTTCCAGAATGATTTCTTGAAGCCGCTAACATCTCGCCGACCCACGTCATTAAGCCCTGTCCGCAAACTGACC
>JAZFTL010000033.1:0-4681 GCA_036446675.1 Thermoanaerobaculia bacterium | reverse complement strand
GAGATATTGGCGCGGCATCGACGCGAAATCGTGCCGCTCTTGAAACGCCGGCAGCTTTTCGCGACAGCGCGGAATTTCGCACTCCTCGACTTCCTCGAGCAGGGACTCGTCAACGAGAATGTCATCGCTTTCTCGAATCGTCTGGGCGAAAAAAGCGTTCTCGTCGTCATGAACAATAGTGCGAGGGCAACGACAGGTTACATTCCCGGCGTGTTCGGCAATGGCGGTCTCCTAGCAGGGGAATCGAGTCCGGAAACGGCTTCGAAGGCGACGAATACGGCCGAGAGTCGACTGCGGATCAAGTATTACGATTCTATTTCCGGACGCTCCTATCTGAGAAGCGACGAAGAGGCCCAGGCCATGGGGCTCTCTCTACATTTGGACTCCTTTGGATATGGCGTCTTTGAAGGCTTCGAAAGAATCGCCGATGATTCTCGATGAGAGGTACGGAATCGGTTCAATTATCGTGTAGGTGGGTGAGAGTCACTACGTGACCGAATATTCCATGAACTGATTTCCCAATCCATTGTAGAGCAGTATTTGAACATGAAGCGAAGGCATCAGCGGAATGAGCGACCCCGAAGGCGATATTGAGGAAGCTTGCCGAATCTGAGCCCAATTCCGTACGAAGCTCGTGTCTCCTACCCCGGGCTCTCGAACTCTTCTGTCAGGGCTGAGCCTATGAAACTCTTCATATTCTGCAATTCTGCCTTCTTCGGTGACCTGTACGAACGCGTCACTCGGAGTCACTCGGAGGCTTTCGGAGGTATCCTTAGCCTTCCCGTCAACTGGGTCAGCTCCCGCAACCTAGCCGCTAATTCGGGCTGGAGCTGCTCTTCCTGAAGACGCCAAGCCCAGTTCCCACTGGGTAACCCCGGTGTGTTCATGCGGGCCTCCTCGAGGCCGAGCAGGTCTTGTGCTGGCGCTATAGACAGTCGGGCCACCGATGACCAGGCGGATCGGATCATTGTCCAGGACATCTCATCATCTTGTGTTCCGAGATATTGGGATATGCGACGGCGCGGTCCATCAGTGAGAGCCGCGAACCAGCGGTTGGTGTTGTCGTTGTCGTGAGTCCCCGTGTAGACCACGGTATTCGGGGTGTAGTGGTGCGGCAAGTGGTTACTGTCGATCTCGTCGAAGGCGAATTGCAAGACGCGCATTCCGGGTAGGCCGAGTTTGTCGAGCAGTTCGACGACATCGGGAGTGATGACTCCGAGGTCTTCGGCGATCAGCGGCACCTCACCGAGACTTTCCCGTATTGCCTTGAAGAGCGCTTCTTTCGGACCCTCAACCCATTTTCCGTGGCTGGCATCTTCGGCATCGGCGGGAATCTGCCAGTATCCGGCGAAACCTCGAAAGTGGTCCAAGCGAAGAAGATCTACCCGACGAAGGCTATGTTCGATCCTCGAGATCCACCACTCGAAGCCGTCGTCTTGCATCCGATCCCAACGGTAGAGTGGATTGCCCCAGAATTGCCCGGTCGGGCTGAAGGCGTCCGGCGGAACTCCGGCGACCGTGATGAGCTCACCGGCTTCATCCAGATCGAAGAGATGCTGGTTGGCCCAGACATCGACGCTGTCGTTCGCAACGAATATCGGCAGGTCTCCGAGCAACCGAATACCTCGACGTGCAGCTTCCTTGTGGAGTCGGTCCCACTGTCTCGAGAAAAGAAATTGGAGATAGGTCTGGTAACGGATCTCTTCGTGAAACTGCTCGCGGGCGGCGGCGAGCGCGGTGTCTTCGCGGCGCTTGATCGGCTGCAGCCAGGAGGTCCAAGATCGTCCACCGAAGCTCTCTTTGAGGGCGGCATAGAGTGCCCAGTCAGACAGCCAGGGGGTGTTCGCGTGCGCAGCGGTAAATTGATCGAGCTCGGAGAAGATGTCGTCGCGGCGAGTCTCGCGCAGATAACTCCAAGATGTTCGGAGCAGGGCCTGTTTTTGGGCGATAACCTTTGGGTAGTCGACGCGGTCCCTTGCAGTGTCGCCTTCGAGCGGCCGCACAGACCGCGGCAGCAGCTCGTCCTCGACCAGACTATCGGGAGATATAAAGAGGATATTCCCCGCAAACGTCGATGTAGCACCGTAGGGAGAGTCACCCTCACCGGTCGGACCGAGAGGTAGGACTTGCCATATGGACTGCCCGGCCGCTTCCAGCCAGTCCAGGAAACGGTAGGAGCCGGGACCCAAATCGCCGATACCCCAGGAGCTGGGAAGTGAGGTGATGTGCAGAAGAACGCCGCTCGATCGTCTCTTGAGATGAGATGGAGAACTCATACAACTCCTCCGGAATCTATGGAGCCGGTAAGTTTATGCTGCGAAATAGCTGCGGCGTCGATAGAATTCGCACTTCGACGAACAGCTTCGAACTCTGCCTGCCGATCGTTGCAATCTACTGCCGGCGTCTGCAAATCTACAGGGGGATTCACTTGCCCGATTCAGAAGAAGTCATTCAAATACCGAGCCTGCAATATGTGGACTTCAAGCTGCCACCCGAGTTGCACCGACTGCAGGATCTAGCTTACAACCTTTGGTGGACCTGGAACTTCGCAGCGCGCGAACTGCTCTCCTCGATTGATCGCTCCACCTGGGCGCGCTACCACAATCCGGTCGAGTTGCTGCTGAATATCGATCTCTCACACTGGGAGACCTTGGTGCAGGATGAATCGTTTATGGCAAAGTACGCTGAAGTCGTCCGTGCCTTCGACACCTACATGAATGCGCGGCGTGAAACCTGGTTTCGACGTACCTATCCGGATTTCGACGGTGGTCGCATCGCATACTTTTCAATGGAATATGGAATGCATCCGTCATTGGCAATCTATTCAGGTGGCTTGGGAGTACTCAGTGGCGACCATTGCAAGAGTGCGAGTGATCTCGGGCTACCGTTCATTGCGGTTGGTTTGCTGTATCGGTTGGGCTACTTCCGCCAGACAGTAGATGCCGATGGTATCCAGCAGCACATCTATCCGGCCTACGATTTTCAGCGTCTGCCGATCCGCCAAGCGCTGAGCCCGCAAGGGCGAGAGCTCATCGTGAAAATCGAGCTCCCCGGGCGGTCTGTTGCGGCTCAGGCATGGATAGCGCAAGTGGGTCGGGTCCCGCTGCTGCTACTCGATACCGATTTACCCGAGAACGATCCTGCCGATCGGCCGATCACCAATATGCTCTATGTGCGGGGTCGTGAAATGCGACTGACCCAAGAAGCGGTGCTCGGGATAGGCGGAGCTCGGGCTTTAGAAGAGCTCGGCATCCAGCCTGCCGTGTGGCACATCAACGAGGGACACAGTGCCCTGTTGCAAATCCATCGCTTGGCCCGGGGCAAGAGCGGCCGGCGCGGACCACTGGCTGCGGCAATAGAGACGCTGGGAGCAACGACCGTCTTTACGACTCACACCCCGGTGCCGGCTGGAAACGAGCAGTTCGACTACGCTCTGGCGCACCAGTACTTTGATGTTTGGTCCGACTCGACGGGTTATAGTACGGAGCAACTCCTGGGGCTGGGTAGAGCCGACCACGGAGCCTCGCATCAACCTTTCAATTTGACTGCTCTCGCTCTGAGGTCTTCTTCCTATGCGAACGGGGTGAGCCGACTGAACGCAGCAGTGGCTGACCGGATGTGGCGCCATCTAGTTTCGAAGCTCCCTAAAGCTGGGGCGGCTATAGACAGCATTACGAACGGAGTGCATCTGCGGACTTGGGTAGGACCTGAGATGCAATCTTTGCTGACTCGTGCGGTAGGTGTCGACTGGGCCGAAACTCAGGACGACATAGATCCCTGGAATAAGCTCCTCGAGCTGCCGGCAGCCTACATTTGGCGCGCCCATATGGCGCAGAAGGAGAGGTTGATACGATTCTGCCGAGAGCGTTTACGAGACCAGTACGCCCGTCATGGTCGTTCCCCTAAGGAATTGCGGGCGGTCGTAGGTTTCCTGGACCCTGAGGTGCTCACCGTGGGTTTTGCGCGGCGTTTCGCCACCTACAAAAGGGCAGGATTGCTCTTTAGTGACCTCCACCGGCTGCGCGCCCTGATCAATCATGCGGAGAGGCCGATCCAAATTGTTCTAGCAGGTAAGGCACATCCTGCGGATCGCCCCGGACAGGAGCTCATTCAATATATTTTTAACCTGAGCCAGGAAGCGGAACTCAAAGGCCGGGTGGTATTCCTGGAGAACTACGACATGAGAATTGGCCGGATGTTGGTCCAGGGCTGTGATGTATGGCTCAATACTCCGAAGCGGCCGCAAGAGGCGTGTGGCACCAGCGGGCAGAAGGCGGCGGCGAATGGAGTGCTCAATTGCAGCATCTTGGACGGGTGGTGGCCGGAAGCATTCGACGGCACCAACGGTTGGGCGATTGGCGAGGCGAATCCCTCGCTCGAAGACTGGCAACTAGATCAGTTCGAGGCGCGATCTCTCTATCAGACCCTCGAGGAGAAGATCGTGCCGACCTTCTATGAGCGCGATGAATCGGGAGTTCCGATCGACTGGACGGCGATGATGAAGCGCTCCATCGCCGGCATTGGTCCGCAGTTTTCGTCTCATCGCATGGTGCGAGACTATTTACGTAAGGCCTACATGCCTTTGATGAATCAAGATTCCAAGAATTAGAAATTACCGTCCCTGACAGCATGAGCTGACCTAAGGGACCACGACTAAGCCAGAGATCTCCAAGAAATCCAC
>JAZFTL010000032.1:0-4539 GCA_036446675.1 Thermoanaerobaculia bacterium | reverse complement strand
CACCTGAACCGCCCACCCGCTGATGATGAATTCAGGGTTCGATCCCGGCCAAGTCCTGCCCGCTGAGGCCACCGATCAGGGAAGCTTCAGCCGGTGATAGCGCAACGCTGCAGACACTTCAAAGCTGACTCCTTCCAAATCACTCCGAGAGGCCGCGAATAGGACTCCCTGCAACAGCGGAATCGTGGGAATGTCTTTGACCCACAATTGCTGGATTTCGTTGTAGTACCGCGCTCGAGTATTGGGATCACTCTCTGATTGGGCCGCCCTCACCAGCTTATCCATCTCAGGGTTCGAGTAGTTCGAACAGAGCGCGGAAGTCGCTTCGCTCAAGGCGAAGAAGTCGATGGCGGTGGATTGATCGACATAATCCGGGTACCAACCGAACAAGAAAGCAGGATATTCGCACTCGTTGGTCGCATCTAGGTAGGTCGTCCAATGTGAACTCCGTGAGTTGATCTGAATGACTCCAGTGGCTTCGAGTTGATTCTTGAGAGTGCTCGCAAGGTCCACTTCGCTGTCTCCGTAGTGGTCGTCGGTCCACCATAGATCAAACCTCAGCGGCCGCTCTGCGTCGTAACCGGCTTCTGCCAACAGCGCGATTCCCTTGTTCACGTCTCGTGTCGGCAAGGTGTCGATATGGCCCGGGGTGGCGTTCGGGATGGGGCTGTAGAGTGGGCTGAAAGTGCCTTTGAAGGCTTCTTCGGCCAGAGCCTCCCGATCGACAAGGTAGGAGAGCGCCTGTCGAACCCTCGGATCTGAGAATGGCTCGACATGATGGGTCAGAACGAGCATCCGCTTGAAGCTCGAGTTATTTTCCCAGACCTTCATCCGATCGTCGGCTCGAAGTGCGATGAGATCGTCGGGGGTCAAGGTGTTCCACGCGAGATCAATAGATCCGGCCTCGAGTGCCTGGCGCAGGCTCGCCGAGGTGTCGAAATACCGCACCTTCACTCGCTTTGTAACGGCTTTCTCACCGGGCCAATCGGGATTGGCCTCGAGCAGCAGATAGTCGTCCCGCACCCACTCCCGGATCAAATACGGCCCAAGACCGCCGCAGGTGCTGTCCGTGTCGATTGAGTACGCCGAGTAGCATGACTGATCGAGGGGGAAGTAGGGCGAAGTCGCCAGAAGCGAAGGGAAAAAACTGGTGGGCTTCAGGAGAACAAAACTTACGGAATAAGGACCGGCTACTTCAACACTCTCGACGAACGATGTCACCAACCAGGAAGCCTTTCCGCCGAGGTGACGGACTCGATCTACAGACCATTTCACATCTCTGGAGGTCAGCTCGCGACCACTCGGGAACTTCTGTCCTTGCCGCAGCTCGACCGTCCAGGTCAGACCGTCTTCACTCACCGACGGAGGACTCGCCGCCAAGGCCGGGATCATGCCGCCGTCGGAGCCGTACCCCACCAGGCCACTCATGGTGTTCCAATGTACCTCCCAGGTGTGGAAGTCGTAACTGTTGGCGGGGTCTAGATCCGAAGCTTTATCGGTCGTACCGATAATCACTAAACCCTTTTCTCGGGCCGTCTGTGGAGCCTCCTCAGCTCCGGCGGGGCTATATAGGATCAGCATTCCTGCCGCCAAAAGCGCGATTTCCGCCCGTCGTGGTAAATGGTTCATCGCTTTCTCTCCATGAAACCGAAACGTAATAGCTTTCATGCTGACGCTACCATACTTCCATTTCTGACTTCCCTAGAAGACCCGCTACCCTACCCTAGCCAAACGGCCGCGCCTTGCGTAGCCGAGCGACCAGCTGGTGGGTGGTCCAATTGAAGACTTTGCCGTCTGCTGCCCGGACCGTCCACGACTGTCCATCCGGTGTCAAAACCGCGGCATCGACGGCCCCGAGGACGAGAACCAGTCTGCAACCACGAAAATACTCCCGCAGGAGATCCTTCAGCACGGGCGCTCCGCGGTGGGGCTTGACGGCAACAGTCCTTCCGGCGGCTACCGAAACCGCGCGGAGCACACCTGTTTGAGCGGCGGCTTCGAGAGCAGCAGGGGCGGCAGCGAGGTTCTCGAGGTCGAGCCAACCGATCCGCATACCGCCGGCTTGGGCTGCGGTGACGAGGTCGGCAAAGTTGGCGGCACTTCGATCGACTCGAAGTAGGTGGACTGTCTTCAAAGAAGGTCTCCAGCTTGCGGCTCAGGATAGAGGAGAATCTCGCGGCGCTCCTCTCGAAACGCCTTCTCATCATCGGCCCACGAGGCGATCCAGTCGTCGGGTCGGCAGCCCGCATCAAAGGCTTCACGCAGTGCCGAGTCGCCCGAGAGCAGGTCGATCGTGGGGCGATCGGAGACAAACTCATAGGCGGCACGGCGCCATTCGAACTGCTCAGGCGCCACGGTTCGCAATGCCCACAGCAGCTCCACACCAAACCGAAACGGACGAAACAGACTCGAAGCCGTTACGGTAATCTGCACACCACCGCATTCTTGGTGAGCCTGTTTTTGGAACTGGGGACGGAAATAGGTCGGGGTAAATGTCACTCCTCGGAGCTCGAGTCGTGAGAGGTGGTCGGCGAGCCCAACGGGATCGATGCCGGCACCTCCAATCAACTGAAAGGGACGGGTCGTTCCTCGACCTTCGGACAATTCTGTCGCCTCCACAAGACATCCGCCAGGAAAAATCCAGGCGCCTTGAAGATTCGGGATATTGGGCGACGGAGGAATCCAAGCGCGCCCCACATTCTGCCAGGTCATGTCGCGCTTCCAACCCTCCATCTCCAACACCGACACACCATCGTCCCACTTGCGGCGCTTTGCCTCCAACCGAACTATCTCGCCCAGAGTCAAGCCGTGGCGGACCGGAATCTCAAAAGCGCCCACAAACGACTCGAAGCCTGGGCGACGCATGTTTCCCTCGACTTCGACTCCGCCCAACGGATTCGGGCGATCGAGGATAAGGACCTCACAACCCGCTTTGAGGGCCGCCTCACTCGCCCACACAGCCGTGGCGCCATAGGTGTAATAGCGGGCGCCAACGTCTTGAAAATCGATCACAAGAAGATCGATGTCGGCAAATAGCGCCGGATCGGGCCGTAGCGAGTCCTCGCAGTCGCCATAGAGCGATATAACCGGCAGACCGGTCCACGGATCGGGCTCGGTCCTCGAAGGTACCATGTCCTGCTCGATTCCGTAGAAGCCGTGCTCCGGCCCGAACAGCAAGCTCGGAGCGGGGCACTGGGACCGCTGTAAAGCCAAGTGGATCGGCTGGAGATCCGACGTCACTGAAGCACTGTGCGATAACACTCCATATCGACGTCCTGCAAGCCTCGAAGGCGCTTCGAGTAGGCGATCCAGACCTGTCGCTATCATGGGACGCGCCGGTAGTCACCGCTTCGACCACCACTCTTGCTATCCAGCTGAAGATCGGTGATGACCACCCCCCGTTCCACCGACTTGACCATGTCGTAAAGGGTCAAAGCCGCCGTCGAGCAGGCGACGAGGGCCTCCATTTCGGCGCCGGTTCTCGCTGTAGCCACCACCGTACTGTGAATCGCGATGTGATCTTCTCGCCGCATGCATTCAACCGAAATTTGATCCGTGGGTAGAAGATGTGCCAGCGGTATAAGCTCGCCGGTACGTTTAGCCGCCTGAATTCCCGCCAACCTCGCCACCGCGAAAGCGTCTCCCTTGGGAAGATCCCCGAGACGATCCAACGTCGCAGCGGACATCAGTACCTTGCAGGAAGCTTCCGCCACTCGGCGGGTAATCTCCTTGTCGGAAACATCGACCATAGTGGCCCTACCGGTGGAATCCAAGTGGCTAAAAGAATCGTTTTTGGCCATCTGCCGTACCCTCCAAAACCGAGTAGCTATGCTAGCATCCGCCGATCCTCCTGGAGACGCAAGAAATCGACAGCCCAAGAAGCCGCTCGTCGGCTACCGTTGCCGTCATCATCCCAACATTGAATGAAGAGGAGAACCTTCAGAGGGCGCTCGACATGGCCCTAGCCCATGCCGATGAGGTGATCGTAAGCGATGGCGGCAGTACCGATTCAACCCTCTCTATCGCCCACAGCTCAACGGCGAGTGTCGTGTCGAGCGAACCGGGCAGAGGCCCACAACTCAATCGGGGAGGCGCATCCGCCAATTCCGATATCCTTCTCTTTCTGCATGCCGATACGACTCTGCCCGAGGGCGGCCTGGACCAAGTTCGAGCTGCTATTGGCGATGGAGCCGTCGGCGGTGGATTCTCGGTTCAATTCGATGCTGCCACCTTCTGGTTCCGAGTTGGTAGTCGCATCGTCAACTTCAGGACTCGCTTGACCGGAATACCGCTCGGCGATCAAGGGCAATTCGTCACAGCTCAGGTTTTTGCTTCAATGGGGGGCTATCAGCCTTGGCCGATCCTCGAAGACCTGGATTTCGCTCGGCGGCTCAAGCAGCAGGGAAGATTGAAGATACTGGACTCCGCAGTAACAACATCCGCGCGTCGATACCTCGCCCGCGGCACAATTCGCACGATCGCCACCAATTGGATGATCTGGACGTTGTTTCTCGTTGGGGTCTCACCTCACCGCCTGGC
>JAZFTL010000031.1:0-3044 GCA_036446675.1 Thermoanaerobaculia bacterium | reverse complement strand
AGAGTCAGAAAGAGTAGGCAGAAAGACCGACGCGCCATAGGCGGGATCTTAGCAGTTGGAGTTTTGGAGCATGCTAGCATGGGTGGAATTAGGACCCTGACGATGCACCAAGAGCCTCAATCACTTCCAGCCTTTGTTGTCTTGTTGGGTGGATTGATGGCCGTTATCGGGGGAGAGTCACCAGCGGTCTCTCAATCTGCGGTCGTACCCGTGGTCGACGATCCCGGCGCCAACGAGCCCTTCTTCGAGACGGTCGATGTCGAAATCGTCAACATCGATGTCTGGGTAACCGACAAGAAGGGCAACCCGGTAGACGGCCTCGACAAGGACGATTTCGTGGTTTTTCAGGACGGTCAGCCCGTGGAGGTGACCAATTTTTACGCCGTCTCCGATGGGCGCCCGGTCGCGAGCAAGGTGCCGAAAATTGCCGGGCCGGATGCCGAGGACACCCTCGAAGGCTCCCTTCGCAGGTTACCGGCGAGCCCACTTGAAGTGGCGCCGGAACACCGGTTGTGGTTGATCGTGTACATCGACAACTACAACATCGACCCGATAGAGCGCAAGCGAATTCTCCCCGCATTGCGGGAGTTCCTCGCTCGGACCCTGAGGCGCAGCGACCAGGCAATGCTCGTCAGCTACAACCGCTCTTTGAAGGTACACCAGCCCTTCACAGATGACCCTCATTTGCTCTTTGCCGCCCTCGAAGAGGTGAGTGACTATGCGGGCCAGGCGGTCGCTCGAGAGCGCGACCAGATCGCCGCATTTGAGCTCATCGATCGGACCCAGAACCCTTCGCAGGCACTGTCTTATGCGCGCCAGTACGCAGAAGAATTGATGAACGGCGTCGGCTACACTGTCGATGCCCTCAAGCGGTTGATCGACTCCCTGGGAGGCCTACCCGGCCGCAAAGCCCTGATACACGTGTCGAGTGGTGTGCCGATGGTGGCAGGTGAAGAGGCATTTCATGCCGTCGCCGAGAAGTTCGGAGTCTCGCAGGCGTATGCCGAGATTCCGCGCCACGACACCTCGCGGAGTTTCGAGAAACTTAACCGACTCGCCAACGAATATCGCGTGACGTTCTATACCTTGGATGCCGGTGGTCTCCGGGGGATGGAGTTCGGGGGGGCCGAGTACGGTGGCTTCGTCGATCCGCGTCTGCGCAGGACTCTGGACTCGATCGTAGCGGAGAACCTGCAAGCGCCCTTGCGCTTGATGGCCCTCGAAACCGGTGGACAAGCGATTGTGAATCTCAACGACGTCCTACCCGCCCTCCAGAGAGCGGCTTTAGATTTTCGATCGTTCTACTCACTGGGAATACCCTCGACCGGAGTCGACGGTGGTCGCTACCACGAGATCAAGGTGAAGCTCCGTGAGCGCCGTAAGAATGTGCTCCTACGCCATCGAGGCGGTTATCGCAGCAAGAGCATGGAAACCCGCATTCGAGAGAGCCTACGTTCGGCCCTTTTCTACGAGCATCAAAGTAATCCGCTCAACGTCGAAGTGCTCTGGGGCCGCCCCCAACCTCACAGCACCAAGGGTCAATACCTGCTGCCGATTCAACTCAAGGTCCCGTTACGCAATGTCGTGCTCCTGCCGATGGGAGCCGGTAAGCACGAAGCGCGTCTCAAGCTCTTCGTTGGTGCGGTGAGCAAAGACAGTCAAATTTCGGAGATCCAAGATGCGCGCTTCGGTGTCCGACTGGCCGACGAGCATGTCGAAGCGGCCATGGAGGAATCGCTCTTGTACACCCACAAGCTGCTGCTGAAACCGGGGCGAAAAAAGGTGGGAGTGGCGATCCTAGACCTCTTCGGACGACAGGTGTCGGTGGTTACCCGCCACCTCGATGTGGGCAGCAGCTCCTAGCCTGGCCAGCAGAAAGTGCGTTGATAGCTGAGGGTTCGCCACGAAATCACTGGCACCTTCGACCGGGGATGCATCCCCGTCCGCTGCGTTACCCTCCCTGCGACATAGCCCCGATATGCCTCGGTCGGGTGCCTTGCGACCGGGGCGCCTCCCGGGTCTCAGTGTGAGCCAGTTATTTCGTGACGAACCCTTACTCGAGGTAGGCCAACATCTCCTTGGCGGTCGCCGCCTCAGAATCGTTTGGCGCCAGGTCGATGAATTTCTGGAGCGAAGCCTTGGCCTCGTCATTCTCACCCCTGGAGACTTGATCGAGACCGATGAAGTAGTAGGCCTTTGCCAGCCCGGTATCGATCGACAGAGCCAGGCGGGAGAGTTCTACTGCTTTATCCACCTGACCCGCGTTCCACATTTCAGCCGCCTGCTCTACCAGTTTGGAACCGCCGAACTCAGGATCTACGGCTGCCAGGCGTGGCGCGATTTCAGCGAGCTCTTCAGTTCGGCCTAAAGCCTGGTAGGCATCGTAGAGTACCCTCACTGTGCGCACATCCTGCGATCCCAGGGAAAGGGCCCGCTCGGCCGCTTCCGCTGAGGCCTCGTAGTTGCCTCTGGCGAGCTGCAGGGTGGCGATCGCATGATGTGCTTCCTTGAGAGTGGGGTCTAGCTCGGCAGCTTTTCGGAACTTGGCGAGGGCGGTGTCGTGATCCTCCACCTGGAAAGCTTCGCCTCCTTCATTGTAGAGGCGGCGGGCGGTGGTCGCGGCATCGTCGGCCCGCTCGAGCTCTCTCCCAATCGCCTCGGCTGCCTCGATCCTACCCAAAGCCCGGAGAGCTTGGTACTTAACTCGCAAAGCGTCGGCCTGATTGACGGCCAGCTCGAGAGCTCGATCAGCTCCTTCTATCGCGGCCGCATATTCGCCCTGATCGAGTAGCACCTGGGCAAGGGCAATCTGCGCCGGAGCTAAAGAAGCATCGGCGGCTATGGCTTCTTCGTACTTCGTCCGGGCGGCTATCAGATCGCCGGCCTTCTGTGCGGTGAGACCGGTGTTGAAGGCCTCGACAGCCAAGCTGCCGAAACCCGTTACCACCGACGACAGGTCTCCAAGGCTCTGGACCACCTGACTCTGAGCCTCCTCCATCACGAACTCTTGGCGAATCTGCCGCATCGCCGAGGGTGAGAGCGGT